>CAIXIZ010000072.1 GCA_903919625.1 uncultured Verrucomicrobiota bacterium | reverse complement strand
CGGCGACGATGACGGGGTTGCGGCTCATCTGCCATAACGTGGCGTCGTCAAGGGTCGCCGAGTTGGCAAACTTCGTGGCCTCAATGCGCGCCAGATCGGCCGTCACCCGCGCCGCGTCGGTCGGTGCGGCGAAATGCTGGGTCAGCAGCCAGTAGATGATGGCAAAGATGATGGAGCCGTAGAAAGTGAGCAGCCACCAGTTGGGCAGACGCTTGTCGTATTCCTGGATTCCGTCGAACTGGTGCGGGCGCAGCACATCGCCCGACGGAGGCATGGGTTCAGTTGGCATCATGGTGACGGGCGACGGATTCATCGGCGAATGGCAGCTGGGCAAGGCGCTCGATTTGCGGGCGCCGCATGCGCAGGGCGCGGATGAATATGGTCACATAGATTGACAGGGCGGTGACAAAGGCGATGAGCGTGAAGATGCCCATCCCGTCTGCGAGTTGGAGGCGTTGAAACATGAGCGGCCGGGTTGAGGTTTGCGACGGGTGGTCCGTTCAGTCACTGAGGCTTGGACTGGCGGTGTTTTTCGGTGCAACTTTTTCAAATTTGCCGAGCGTCTGGAGGTAGGCGACCAGGGCGATGATCTCCTTGTCCGGGGCGAGATAGGCCCCCTCGGTCCGGAGACGTTGGGCAATGCCCTTGGCCTGTGCCTCGACCCGTTCGGTGATCTGTTGGGCCGACCAGGTGGGATAAGGCACTCCGAGGATGCGCTGGACGGAAAGCTTGGAAGGCAACGCAGCGACATCGATGGTCTGCGTGAACAGCCAGGGGTAATCGGGCATGTTGGAACCGACCGAGATTGAGCGGGGGTTCTCCATGTGGCGAATATGCCAGATGTCGGGATACTTGCCGCCCACCCGCGCAAGATCGGGCCCGTTGCGTTTCGAGCCCCATTGGAACGGATGGTCGTAAATTGATTCACCCAGCCGCGAATAGTCCCCATAACGCAGGACGTCCGGCACAAGCGTGCGAATCATCTGCGAATGGCAGAGGTAGCAGCCTTCCCGGACATATAGGTCGCGACCGGCCAGCTCAAGCGGAGTATAGGGAATCTGCCGGCGGTCCTCGACGTTTTCGGCCTTGTCCACGACGAGGGTCGGGATGATCTGGATCAAACCGCCGGCCACGACCGCGAGCAGGGTGAGCGCGGTGAAAGGCAGCGCGCTGACCAGCAGCCGGTCATACCAGGCACCCCACTGGCGGCTGCCGGTTTCAAAATGGGCCCAGGCCATCAGCACGCACAGCCCGGTGCCAAACAAGCCCGCGATTTTGAGGAAATCGTTGCCAAACATCCACGCGCAGGCGAACAGCGTGCCCAGGACCGAAAACATGACAGGAGGGCTGAATACCGTGCCGGCGAATCCCAGCCGCTTTTCCGCGGGATCGCCGGTGACAAACACTTCCACCGTGCCGTTGACCGGCTGGGCGCCGCGCACCGTGCGACAGATGTTGTAGACCAGCATCAGCCAGCCGGCGAGGTAGAGGCCGCCCCCGATCACCCGCATCAGCATCATCGGCCGGATGGTGTTGAGGGTGTCGAGAAAATTGGGGTAGGCCAGGACGGTGCCGTTGTCGGTGGTCGCGTTGAGCATCAGGCCCTGCGTGATGCCGCTCGTCCACATCGCGGCGACGTAAAGCAAAATACCCACCAACCCCAACCAAAAATGGAGATTAGCAAGCGCCACCGAGTGCAGCGGACGATTCCAAAGGCGTGGCGCGAGCCAGTAAAACATTCCCGCCGCCATAAACCCGTTCCAGCCGAGCGTGCCAACATGCACATGCCCGATGATCCAATCGGTGTAATGGGCGAGCGCGTTGACCGATTTGAT
>CAIXIZ010000071.1 GCA_903919625.1 uncultured Verrucomicrobiota bacterium | reverse complement strand
GTGGGCGGTGAACATTTGCAGGCCGATTTTCACCCAGCGGAGCGAACCGCGCAACTGGCGGAGGATGGGGGCCGCGGCTTCGCGGGTGGGCACGTCGAGGGCGAGGATGAGGTCGCAGGGCATGGTTGGTTGGACCGCTAATGGACGCGAATTGGCGCAAATGAAAACAAAATCCGGCTGGATGCGTGGGCGGGAATGGGTGTGAATGGCGCCCCTGTGAGCACCGCGACTTTTTTTTCCCCGGCCAAGATCAATCTGTTCCTCGCCATCACCGGGCGGCGGGAGGACGGCTTTCATGAGCTGGTGTCGGTGGTCGCACCCTTGGAGTTTGGCGACACCTTGCAGGCCGAAAGCGGGGGACCGGAACCGGGGTTTTCCCTGACGTGTGACGATCCGGCGGTGCCGGCAGATGGGAGCAATCTCGTGTTGCGGGCGGCGACGGCGTTTGCCGCGGCGACGGGCTGGCCCGGTGGGGTAAGTTTTCGGTTGGAAAAACACATCCCGCTGGGCGCCGGCCTTGGCGGAGGGAGCAGCAATGCCGTGGCGGCATTGCGGGCGCTCAATGAGCTGGCGGGCCGGCCGCTCGAACTGGCCCGCCTGGCGGAACTCGCGGCGTCGGTGGGCTCGGACTGCCCGCTGTTTCTGCACGACGGACCCGTGGTGATGCGTGGTCGCGGCGAGCGCGTGGCGGCCTTGGCACCGGAGGCGGCCGCACGGCTGCGCGGCCGGCGGGTGCTGGTTTTTAAGCCGATGTTTGGCATCAGCACGGCCTGGGCCTACACCCGCATGGCGGCAGAGGCGCCGGCCCATTATCTGCCCCCGGGGGAGGCGGAGGCACGGGTGGCCGCCTGGATCAGGGGCAATGCCCCGGCGGAAGAACTGCTGTTCAACAGCATGGGAGGCGTCGCGGGGGCGAAATACCTCGCACTGCCGGTGCTGCTTGAGGCCCTGCGCGCGGAATTTGGGCTGGAGGCCAGGATGAGCGGGAGCGGGAGCGCCTGTTTCGCCCTGTTGCCCGACGGGACCACGGCCACCACCCTGGCCGCGCTCACGGCCCGTATTCGCGAACTGTGGGGGCCGGAGGCCTTTGTGACGGACACGAAAATTAAGTGAATCGGCGCCAATCGGGCGAAATGCAGATTGACCCCGCGAGACGACACCGCGTTGATGCGTGGCGTGCCGGCTGCTCTACCCCCCTGTTGGCCGCCGCGCCCACCCATGCCCACGGACGAAATCCGCGACACCACCGAAACCACGCTGCCAGGCATCGCCGCCTCGCCGGGGATCGCGCACGGGCAGGTGTTTCTCCATCTGCAAAGCGACCTGGAGCTGCCGGCCCACGAGATCGAGCCGGCGCGGCGCCCGGAGGAGACGGCGCGGTTTGAACGGGCCCTGCTCGCCACCCGGCAGCAGGTGCAGAAAATCAAGGCCGAGGTGGAGAAAAACCTGGGGGCGGACGAAGCCCGCATCTTCGATGCGCACCTGCTCGTGCTGGAGGATCAGGCGCTGATCGGCGAGACCCTGCGTGAACTGGAGACGAGCGGGCACAACATCGAGCGCTGCTTCCACCGGGTGGCCCAACGTTACATCCAGGCCTTTGAAAATATTGAGGACGAATACCTGCGCGAGCGGGC
The DNA here is from genome assembly GCA_903919625.1 of uncultured Verrucomicrobiota bacterium. Lineage (GTDB taxonomy): Bacteria > Verrucomicrobiota > Verrucomicrobiia > Opitutales > Opitutaceae > CAIYUN01. Next base: position 3,069 of record CAIXIZ010000071.1, on the reverse strand, counting down.
GGGGGACATCCGCGACGTGGCGCAACGGCTGCTGCAGAATCTGCTGGGGCAGTCGGCGCAGAGCCTGGGCGAGATGGCCCGCGCGCATATCGTGGTCGCGGGCGATCTTTCGCCTTCCGAGGCCGCCGGGCTGGACCGCTCCGGGGCGCTCGCCTTTGTGACCGACTCAGGGAGCAAGACCAGCCACGCCGTCATCGTCGCCCGTTCGATGCGCGTGCCGGCGGTCGTGGGGGCGCGGGACCTCACCACCCGCGTCCGCAACGGTGACTGGGTGCTGGTGGATGGCTATGAGGGCCATGTCATCCTGCACCCCACGCAACAGACGCTGTTCCGCTATGGCAAAATTCAGCTGGAGAAGAAGAACATTGAGCTCCGGCTGCTCGAGGCGAGCCGCCAGCCGGCGGTCACGCTCGACGGGGTCACGGTGGCGTTGCGGGCCAACATTGAGCAGGCGGGCGAGACCAGGCTCGTGCGCGATTACAATGGCGACGGCGTGGGGCTGTACCGCACGGAATTTTTGTTTCTCAGCTCGCCCCGGGTGCCGACCGAGGAGGAGCAATATGCCGCCTACCGTTCTGCGGCCGAGGCGCTCGCGCCCGCGCCAGTCGTGATCCGGACGCTCGATCTGGGCGGCGACAAGCCGATGCCGGGAGGTGCGCATCTTTTCGCCCGGGAAGCCAACCCCTTTCTTGGCCACCGGGCGGTCCGCTTCTGTCTCGATCAGCCGGCGATCTTCAAGAACCAGCTCCGGGCCATCTTGCGGGCGAGTGCGCACGGGAACGTCCATCTCATGTACCCGATGATCAGCGGCCGGGAAGAGCTGGCCCGGGCCAATGCCGTCCTGGCCGAATGCCGCGCCGAGCTGCTGGCCAAGGGCGTGGCGTTCAACCCGGCGATGCCGGTCGGCACCATGATCGAGATCCCGAGCGCGGCGATGACGGCCGATCTGCTCGCCCAGGACTGCGACTTCTTCAGCATCGGCACCAACGATCTCATCCAATACCTGCTCGCCATCGACCGGGTAAATGACCGGATCGCGCACCTCTACGAGCCCACGCATCCGGCCGTGCTGCGCACGCTGCACCGGATCGTCACCGAGGCCCACCGGCGGAACATCAAGGTGAGCGTGTGTGGCGAGATGGCCGGTGACCCGGTGTACGCGGCGCTGCTGCTCGGCCTCGGCGTGGATGAGCTGAGCATGTCACCGCCCCTGCTGCCGGTGGTGAAATATGCGGTGCGGGCGCTGAAGATGACGGACGCCAGGAAACTCGCCGAAGACGCGTTGCAGCTGACGGGAGCGAAAGAAGCCCAGCTGCTCTGTGAGAATTTCTACCGGGCGCGGGTGTCGGTGGACTGAGCGGGTTGATCAGGGCATGGCGCAACAGGTTGGGCGCACCGTCTGGTTGTAGGCCAGCTCGTTGAGCTGGCTCCGACTCAACCCCACCGTCCGTATCCCGCCCGCCCGCGCCAAAAGTCCAGAAATCAAATCGCGTTGGCACCAGCCATAGATCTCAAGGCCTTTGGCCAAGTGAAACGATCCCATGCCGGCGGCCTGTTCATGGCCGGTTGCTGCGCCGGTGCACCGTAGCCCGACGTGGCAGGAAACCGGATCTTGCACGGGGCTGGAAATGACCGGAGCGCTCCTCCTCCGGCCATTCGTTAGCCGACTCCTCAGCGCTTGCCGCGCGGGCGGCGGGGCGGGGGAGACTTCTTGGCGGATTTTTTTCCGCCTCCGGCGTTGTCCTCGTCCTCCTCCTCTTCCGCGTCTTCGTCCTTTTCCTCCTCTTCGTCATCATCCTCGTTCCAATTTTCCTCGGCGTCGGCATCTTTGCCGCCGGCCGGTTTGGTCGCGACGAGATCCTCCTCCTTGTCCTTCTCCTCGTACCAGGCGAGCGACTGGTCGTTTTTGAGCTGCTCCTCCTCGGCCTCGTCGAGCTGGGGCAGATCGGCATCATCAATGTCATCCTCGGCCTTGGCCTTGCCTTTGCGGGGGGCCTCTTCACCGTCCTCGGTTTCGTATCCGGCGGGCATAAAGTCCAGGATGGCGGTCAGCTCATTGTAGGCGTGCAGCGCCCGGCCTTCGGCGAAGACGGCGTTCTGATCTTCCCGGATCTCGTCCTCCACTTCGTCCACGGTGAGCTTGGACTCAAAATCGAAAAGATCATTGAGCATCTTCACGCGGCAGCGGGTGAGGTGGTCCAGCAGGTCGGCATAGGGGCCGTTCTCCTCGTCGAGGATGTCAGGCAGGCCGAAGAGTTTTTCCTCAGACTCGAAAAACGAGTCTTTCACCCGCTTGAGCCGGACACGTTTCTTGGGCGCCTTCTGCTCGATGCGGAAAGGGATGAAGGCCGCCTCCATGATCTCCTGGTTGAAGCCGTAGTCGCGCAGCGCCTCCACCAGCTCGATGAGATGGGCCATCTGGCGCGGATCGATGATGCTGAGGCCGTCGACGTCCCAGCGGACGGGGTCGCTGACTTCATCCACCCACCAGTTATGGTCTGCGCCAAGGCGGACGATGCACCAGTCGAGAAGGACGGAAGATTTGGCCATTGTGGGAAAAAGGAGAAAAAGATGGGCGGAGCAGAGATGCCCGGCCGGGGCCGGGTCAAGCTGCGAAGTTGGAAGCGAATTTGCGCGCAGCGTGCGAGGGGCCGGGGCGAAAACAAGCAGAAAAAGTCACGAATTTTTACGGGCAAAACCAGCCCCCTCCGTTCCGGGGTGCGGCCCGGGCACAGCCCTTGATTTTTCCCGGCCGCACCGCAGAGTCACGCGTCATGGGCCTTTTTTATGAACGGGTGGTGCGACCGCAGCTGTTTCGCCAGGAGGCTGAGCACGCGCATGAGACCGCCGTGCGGGCGCTGGCCAGGCTCGGCCGGCTGGGACCGCTGTGCCGCGCCTTGGAGGCCTGGACCCGGCTGCCGGCGGCACAATTCCGGCCCGTCGAGGCTTTCGGGCTGTATTTTCCCAATGCCGTCGGCCTGGCCGCGGGTTTTGACAAAAACGCCACGGCCTGGCCGGCGGCGGCGGCGCTTGGCTTCGGCCACGTTGAGGCCGGCACAGTGACCGCCC
>CAIXIZ010000070.1 GCA_903919625.1 uncultured Verrucomicrobiota bacterium | reverse complement strand
CGTCGTAGAGCCCGCTCTGGTTGGCGTAGAGCGCATGGTTGCGCGCGGTCTGGAACCAGTCGTTGACGGAGGGCTTGTGGCGTTTCGCCGCGTCGAGCAGGTCGCGCGCGGTGAGCGGTTCCACCTTGCCGGTCCGCATCGCGTCGCGCAGTCTGGCCTCGACCGCCAAGTCCACGACCGCCTTCAGGTCTGCGCCGGAGAAGCCGTCGGTTTTTTTTGCCAGCGCGTCGAAGTCAATTTCCCGCACGGGCTTGCCCTTGAGCAGCAGGCGCAGGATCGCGGCGCGCGCTGAGGCGTCGGGCGGCGGGACGAAGAGGATGCGGTCGAAGCGGCCGGGACGGCGGAACGCGGGATCGAGGTGCCACGGGGCGTTGGTCGCGGCGAGGATGAGCACGCCCTCGTTGGATGTGGCCACGCCGTCGAGTTCGGAGAGAAATTGGTTGATGATGTGCCGGCCTCCGCTGCGGATCATGTCGGTGCGGTTGGCCCCGAGCGCATCCACCTCGTCGAAGAACAGCACACAGGGCCGGTGCGATCGCGCCTGGCCGAAGATGGCATGGAGGTTTTTCTCGCTCTGCCCGATCCACATGTCGAGCACGTCGCTGATGCCGACGGCGAGGAAGCCGGCCTGCACCTCGCCGGCGGTGGCGCGGGCAAGATAGGTCTTGCCGCAGCCGGGCGGGCCGTAGAGCAGGATACCGCCCCCGATTTTTTTGCCATAGGCTTTGAACAGGTCGGGCTGGCGCAGCGGCAGGATGATTTTCATCCGCACCTCCTCCTTCATGCGCTCCATGCCGCCCACGTCGGCAAAATTGATGGTGGGCCGCTCCGGCTCGTCGACCGCGCTCTCCGGCGGCAGGTCACCGGCGGGCACACGCTCGCGGTTCTCTTCGTCGGCGGAGGCGGATAATTCACCGGCCGCCGCGGGCACATCGGACTGCGACAGCATGGGCGCGGGGCGCCTGGGCAGGTGTGTACCGAGCGCGGCCTCGAGGGCAGGGTCGGTCAGCAGCGGGTCGGCGTCACGGGCGCGGGCGTATTGCTGCGCGGCGAGCCGCAGCTCGCCGGCCTGGAGGGCGAGGCGGGCATGCAGCAAAAACGCGCGTGGCGGGGGCGCTGGCTGCTTCACGAGGTCCTCCACGATGACGAACGCAGCGCCCTGCTTGCCCTGCTGAAAAAACGCGCCGGCGAGGCCAAGCTGGGCGGCGTCGCTGCGGTGCCCCAACGCGAGCGTGCGCTTGAACAGTGCCTCTGCCTCGGCAAATCCGCCGCTGGCCAGGACGGACTCGGCGATGTGGAGAAGCAGCGGGGCGTTGTCGGGCGCAAGGCGCAACGCCTCGCGCAACGCGGGCGGGATGAGCGGGGAGTCAAGGGCGTCGGCCATCGTCAACAGCAAAGACACCCCCTGGGAGCTGAGCCAGCCGAAAGTGGCGCGGGCAGGCTCGCGTCACACGGGTTCACTTCGCCAGATCGTAGAGCGCGTAACCGGCGAAGAAATTGGGCGCAAAATGGCAGGGTGTCTTCCAATCGCCACGCAGGAGCGCATGGCGGACGAGCCGGTAGCCTTTGGCCGTGCAGAAATGCTCAAAGTCGGCCACGCTCACCGGATT
>CAIXIZ010000069.1 GCA_903919625.1 uncultured Verrucomicrobiota bacterium | reverse complement strand
TGATTTTTGCCTATCCCGGCGGCGCGTCGCAGGAACTCCATCAGGCGCTCGCCCGCACGGACAAAATCCGGACCATCCTCCCCCGCCACGAACAGGGCGGCTCGTTTGCCGCCGAGGGCTACGCCCGCGCGACCGGCAAGGTCGGCGTGTGCATGGCCACCAGCGGGCCCGGTGCGACCAACCTCATGTCGGCCATCGCCGACGCCTACATGGATTCCATTCCGCTGGTCGCCCTGACCGGGCAGGTGTATTCCAAATACATCGGCAAGATGGCGTTTCAGGAGACGGATTTTTACGGTATGACCCTGCCGGTGGTGAAACACTCCTACCTGGTGATGGATGCCAAGGACCTGCCGCGCATTTTCAAGGAGGCTTTCCAGATCGCCCGCAGCGGCCGGCCCGGCCCGGTGGTCATCGACCTGCCCAAGGACGTGCAACAGACGAAGCTCCAGCCGGTGTTTCCGCCCACGGCCGAGTTTCGCAACCCCCTCCTTGGCGCCCTGCCCCGCGCGACCGACGAGCAGCTCAAGCAGATGCTCTCGCTCATTGCCGAGGCCAAGAAACCCGTCATCTACGCCGGCGGCGGGCTCGTCTCCGCGGGTGCGCACGCCGAACTCAAGACCTTCGCCGAAAAGACCAACCTCATGGTCGCCACCACACTCATGGGCGTGGGCGCGTTCCCCGAGTCACACAAGCTCTCGCTCCAGTGGTTTGGCATGCACGGCGCGGCCTATGGCAACTGGGCCGTGGACCAATGCGACCTGCTCCTTTGCCTCGGCGCGCGCTTTGATGACCGCATCACCGGCAATACCGCGCATTTCGCCGCCGGCGCCAAGATCGTCCACCTCGACATCGACGCCTCCGAGCACAACAAAAACAAGCGGGTCCAGCTCCCGGTGGTCAGCGACATCAAATACGCGCTGCACCGCCTCAACGAGCTCATCGCCGCCCACAAGTTTGTGCCGCCCGACACCAAGCCGTGGCACACCCAGCTCAATGCGTGGAAGCGCGACTATCCCTTCAGCTTCGAACAGAGCCGCCACATTGTGCCGCAGGAGGCCGTGGCCGCGCTGTATGAACTGACCAAGGGCGAAGCCATCATCACCACGGGCGTGGGCCAGCACCAGATGTGGGCCGCCCAGTTCTACCGCTTTAACGAGCCCCGCCGCTATCTCAGCTCGCTCGGCCTGGGCGCGATGGGCTTTGGCTACCCCGCCGCGCTCGGTGCGAAGGTTGCCTTTCCCGACAAGCAGGTGATCGACATCGATGGAGACGGATCTTTCCTGATGAATGTCCAAGAGTTGGCCACTGCCCACATCGATGGAATCGCCCCAAAGGTGATCATCCTGAACAACCAGCACCTTGGAATGGTGGTCCAATGGGAGGACCGTTTTTACGACAGCAATCGCGGCCACACCTTCCTGGGTGATCCCAAGGATCTTCAACGCATTTATCCCGACTACATCGGCATCTGCAAGGGCTTCGGTGTTGCAGCCGAGAGGGTGCTACACAAGAAAGACCTGCGTGCCGCACTCCAGCGGATGCTTGATTCCAAGGAG
>CAIXIZ010000068.1 GCA_903919625.1 uncultured Verrucomicrobiota bacterium | reverse complement strand
GCATCGATCACGGCCCGCTGGCCGGTGGCGGTCCGCGCGGGCGCCTGCATGTTCCGGCTCATGTAGTGCAAATCCTGGCCATATTCGTCGAGCCCGCTCGCGCCGTTGCCGAGGCCATAGGTGTGGTAGCTGATGAAATCCAGCGGGATTTTGTTCTCAACGGTGTAGTCGATCAGCGGCTGGATCCACGTGGTCCCGGAGCCGGCCGGGCCGCCCACCTGATAGGCGGCATTGACCTTTTTGACCGCGGCGGCGGTGTGCGCATAAAGCTCAAAATAGGCGGCTCGGCCCCGGTCGGGCAGGTTGCTCGCGCCCCAGAAGCCGGCGTAGTCCGCCTCATTCCAAATTTCAATCGGCCACCGCTTCACCTCATCCGCGCCGTAGCGCTCTGTCCAATGCGCGACGAGGTCGGTGATGAGCGCGTCCCATTTCGCATAGTCCTTGGGCGGGGTGACGTTGCCCTTCCACCAAAAGATGGTCTTGGTGCCGCTGGCCAGCGCCGAGGGCATGAAGCCCAGTTCGACAAAGGGCCTCACCCCCATCGCCAGCAATGCGTCATAGAGCTGGTCAATGTACTGCCAGTTGTGGTGGGGCGTGCCGTCGCGCGACTCCGTGTAGACGCCCATGTCGTCGCTCAACAGCCCGTGAAAGCGGATGTATTTGAAACCGATCTCAGCCTTTACGAGCTGCAACTGCTTCTGCCACTCTGCGCGCAGCCCTTCTGCGGCGCGGCCTGCGCCGATGCATTCCTGATAGACCATCACGCGTGGCCCCTTGGCCTGTGTCCAGTCAGCGGTGATGACGCGGGCAGGTGCCGGAGTGGAAGGGGCGTCCGCCCCATGTAGCCCGGCGGTAAGTGACAGCCCGCCGCAAGCGGCGAGCGCAGGCAGCAGGCGGGCAATGGTCAGACGCATGGCGCGGGAGGCTTAATTGAGATGCGGGGTGATCTCGACGTAGTCGAAGGATGCGCCTTCGCCGCCCCCGCCGCCGCCCCCGCGAGCGCCACGGGCACCGCGTCCGCCCGCCTGGGCCAGAATTGCACCGGCCGGTGCACCGCGCCCGCCCGTCAACTGGGCAAACTGCGTTTTCTGGGCATCGGACAGGATGGCGGCGATGGCGTTGGTGCTGGCCGTACGGGCGTCGGTGGCTGCGGTCTGGCTGTTAGTGACCGCCTGTTGACCGTGGCTGATGGCATCGAGCAGGGGCGCGATTACCGCGGCCTGCGCGTCGGTGAGCGTCAGAGCGGTTTTGAGATTGTCCAGCGAGAGCGGATTGGCCGGCACCGCGCCCGCACCCCGTGCTCCCGGAGCTGCGCCGGCCGCGCCGCCCCGGCGTCCGCCACCCGCTGCTGCCGCCGGTGCGGCGCCGGGCGCGCCCTCGACGCGGATTTCGTCGCCGGTCGCCAGCATCACCCCGCGCACCGTGCGGCGCGTGGACGTGTCCTGCGGCTGCGTGAACGGCGGGTCGTAGCTGGCCGTCCACGCGTCCACGGATTTTCCTGCGACCACCAGGTTGAACTTGGACTGACCGTTGTTCTTGTCGAAATACTGCACGGCGATGTCGTAACTGCCCGGCTTGCCGGTGAACTTAAAGCTCGCCGAACCGGGTGCGTCCGCCGCGGTCAGTTGTACGGCCTGGCCGCCCGAGGTGGTCTCCCAGGTGCCGGGTTCCACGACGCTGTAGCCTTCGAGCTGCATCGCCTCGGCTTCGGTGCGGCCGGGGAAGGTGCCCACCCGGCCCTTGGCATCGGGCACGCTGGAGACATTGAGAAACCAGCGGTTGACGGAGTCGCGCCACTCAATCGCGTGGCCGGCCTGGAAGGTCAGTCGCGCGAGCGTCTCATTGTAGCGCTGGTCGTCGATCTTGCCCTTCAGTTTCGCCCAGTCCGTGGCGAATTGCTCCGCCTGCGCGGCGCCGGCATAGTGGGCGTCATAGATGTGCTGGATGACGGTTTCGCCGGAATGCAGTTTGTAAGTATAGGGCACATGGTGCATGAAAAGCAGGAGGTCGTCGGGGCAGGTTTCCAAGGACTCAAACATCTTGGCCAGGGGGGCGGAATACTGGCCGATGTAGCCGGTGCCGTCCTTGATGCTGCGGTTCATGCCGCTGCCGATCACCATGGGGAGTCCAAGCTGGGCGGCGTTGGAACGGTGCCACTGGCCCCAGCCGTTGGTTTCCGATGACTCAATGCCTTCGGCAAAGTGGTTGCCGGCGACGGTGACGGCGGGGCCGTTGCCCGAGGCGCCGGTCGGCCCGCCGAATCCGCTCCAGCCTGCGATGCTGGTCAGGCCGCCGATGCCGAGGTTGCCAGTATAGTCCTCATAGGCCTTCCACGATTTGAGCAGGATGTTGTCTACTGTGCTGACGACGGCCTGATCGGAGCCAAAGGTC
>CAIXIZ010000067.1 GCA_903919625.1 uncultured Verrucomicrobiota bacterium | reverse complement strand
TAACAATAATCGGCCTGACCCCTTCGACTTGGAATCATGGCGCGGGGGCGGCGGTGACTTTTACTGGCCAGACAATTCGGGTGGCGAAGGCAGCGACATAGCTGTCCCATGCAGCCCTGGTCGTGAACTCTCCTGCCTTGTCCCAGCCGGCACCGACATAATACCGAAGCGGCTCGCCTGATTTCACCTTCGCGAGGATGACCAGGTCGGGGCGGGATCCACCGGAATTTGCCGGGGTCACGGTGGTCTTTCCCACCATCGCAGCCTCGGGCGCGAGAATGACCGCAGTGCCAAGTTTGCCGTCCACGGCGCTCCGATATTCCTCCCACAGGTTGATCCACCGCGACGGTTTGTCCTCCGCCATATCCGGCGTGACGGTCGCCGTGGCGGGATGCTCAGAGAGTCCGATGGCGACGGTCAGTTCGGTCGGGCCGGTGAAGGTAAAAGTGCTCTCGAATTGGTCGAAATTCACACCGGCATCGACGGTGACGCGTTTCGTCTACGTGACCATCACGCCATTGCCGGCGTCCCATGGTTCGTAACCCAGCTCGAAGACGGCGCGCAGAGGGCCGTTGGCCATGACATTCCAGGTCCGCCAGTTTTTCGAGACATGCAGCCGCGTGCCGTCCCAGATGCCGGTGCCGCCGGCGCCGCGATTGGTGCCGACATCATACATGTCCAGCCCCTCGCCGGTGTTGGTGTGCAGACAATCATCCGCGCGGCACCAAGTCGACCCTGTTATTGCCAGTTGTGTCGTACCTTTTGGGGGCAGCCCCAAAGCTGGTTGCCCTCCGATCCGGGCGTCGTCCAGCAACGCCCCTTGTTGCTACCCAACCAAGCCGAAGCCAGCTTCGGGAAATTAGACCCGTTAGTGACGCATTCTAAAAATTGTAGGTCGGGGTTTATCCCCGACCCGTCGGGCCTAAAGCCCGACCTACAAGGGCAACGGCAATCTGCCCCACTGCCAGGCATCCCGCGGGGTTGCGTTTTGCCTGGGCAGGTGTCATGCCCTGCCCCATGGCCCAGGCTCCTTTCCGCAGTTTTTTCTACCTGCTGTTGCTCGGTGCGATGCTGCTCACGCTCGCGCTGGTTGTCCGCACCGGTGCGTTCAGCCGTAAAAATCCCGGCCAGCCCATGAGCGCCGCGATGCGCGCCATGATGGAGGCTGAGACCCATGTCCTGACCACGGAGGAGGAGGGGGTGATCGGCGAAAAATACCCCGGAGCACGCGAAAACAAGTCCGGCTTGCGCCAGATCGTGCGCCTGGCAGGAGAAGGGCCGCTGCCAAAGGCCGGCCAAACGGTCACCATCCATTACGAAGGCCGGCGCCTGTTGGATGGCTCGGTCTTCGCCAGTTCGCGCGAACAGGGCAATCCGCTCAGGTTTGTCGTCGGCACCAGCCCGCTCAAGGGCTGGGATGAAGCCTTGCTAACCATGAAGTTGGGCGAAAAACGCACTTTGATCGTTCCATGGTGGCTGGCCTATGGCGAAGATGGCGACCAGCCTACTGTCGCACCCCGTACCTCACTGGTATTCGAAATGGAGCTACTTGACATCAAGTGAGTGCGGCACGCCAGCCTTTGCCGGTGGTTTGCGCCCTCATCCGGGACGGCTCCGGACGCTTGCTTGTGGCTCAAAGGCCTTTATATAAACATCTTGGAGGCAAATGGGAGTTCCCAGGGGGCAAAGTCGAACCAGGTGAGGCTCCTGAAGCCGCCTTGGTGCGTGAGATCCGTGAGGAACTTGGTTGTGACATCTCCCTCCAGGCCATGGTGGCGTTGCCCCATCATGTCCATGATTATGGCGATCGGCTCATTGAACTTATCCCTTTGATTGTTCCCCTGCTTCCAGGGGACATGGCTCCAGTAGCTTACGAACATACTGCATTGCGCTGGGCTGAGCCAACCGAGATCCTTCGCATGGATCTTGCACCAGCTGACCAGGTTGTGGCAGACAGCTATGCCCGCAACAATGCCGCCGAAACAGCAAAACAGAGATAATTTGACCTGCTATAATGCCGAAAATAGGGGTATATTATTGCAAATAGAATGCGTATTAGTGTGAAAATGTTTGCTTGCATTGGCAAGCAACCTGCTAAAAATCAGCTACGTTTTCCTTCCTTTTTTAGGAAAGGAAGGCGAAACCTACCGTAACTTTCTAACTAAGAAAGTACAACAACTCGGCTTGAACAATTACGTTTCCTTTTATAATACCTATTTCGATATCAATAAGCTGCTTAGATTTTTAGAG
>CAIXIZ010000066.1 GCA_903919625.1 uncultured Verrucomicrobiota bacterium | reverse complement strand
GAACACGCCTTTTTCCTGCAAGGCCTGCCAGAAGTAATAGGCCCGCTCTTTGGTGCCGAGCACGATCGGGACGGCGGGCGTCTCGCTGCCCCAGGTGTCGAGGCCGAGCGATTGCAGCATGGCGGCATACTTCCGGGTGCTGTGCCAGAGCCGGGCCAGGTGCTGGGGTTCGGATTGCAGCACGTCCAGGGCGGCGCTGGCGGCGGCGGCCTGGCCGGGGCTCAGGGCGGCGCTGAAGATGGTCTGTTTGCCGTGGGTGCGCAGGTACTCGATCAGTTCGCGCGAACCGGCGACAAATCCTCCCGTGCTGGCCAGCGACTTGGAGAGACTGCCGCAGATGATGTCCACCTCGGCATTGAGACCGAAATGGTCCGCGGTGCCCCGACCACCCCGGCCCAGGACGCCAAAACCGTGCGCATCGTCGAGCACCGTGAAGCAGTTGTGCTCCCGCGCCACTGCCATGATCTCCGGCAGCCGGGCAATATGGCCCTCCATGGAATAGACCCCTTCGAGCACGAGCATTTTGGGGTCAGCGGTGGCGCCAGTCGCCTGAGCCACGGACCGGAAATCCTCCGCGTTGTTATGCGAAAAACGCTCGACGGTCGCCGTGGAGAGCCGGAGGCCATCCCACAGGCAGGAATGGATGTTTTTGTCGGCAAAAACGAGATCGCCCTTCTGGGCGAACGCCGCCACGGCGGAGAGGCACGAAAGGTAGCCGGCCGAGTGCACGTGGCACGCTTCGCGGCCGAGGAAGGCGGCGAGCTTTTCCTCCAACTCGATATGGTAGGCCCGCGATCCGTTCGAAGAGCGCGCGCCGGTGGGGCTGGTCCCCCATTTGGCGATGGCTGCGCGGGCCGCCTCGACCACTTTGGGGTGGGTGGTCAGGCCCAGATAATCATTGCTGGCGAGCATGATCATCTCCCGTCCGTCCCGGCGGACTTTCACGCCAGATTGGGCATCCATGGCGAGGTAGTACGGGGCGTAGCGCAGGCGGAGCTTGGTCGCCGCATCCGTGCGGCAGCGTTCACGAATGGTGGGAAGGGATTTCGAGAAAAAGGGAAGCGCCATGTTGAAGGGGGATCTCCGCCGGAATCGGGCGGGAAGGCAAAGTTCGATTTGAGCCGCAGGGCGGCGGGCGGCACAAATGAACAACCCCGGCGCGGATGAACGGCCGGGGTTGGGCGTGAGGCCTGGGGCAGGATTACTTTGCCGCCGGATTGATGTCGAGCAGCTCGACCTCAAACACGAGGGTGGAGTTGGGCGGAATGACCGGCGGGTGGCCCTGTTCGCCATAGGCGAGGTTGGCGGGGACGTAGAGCCGGATTTTGCCCCCCTTGTTGATCTTTTGCAGACCTTCGGTCCAGCCGGCGATAACACCGTCCAGCGGGAATTCGGAGGGCTCGGCCGGGCTGTGCTTGCTGGTGGCGTCAAACACCGTGCCGTCAATCAGGGTTCCCGTGTAGTTGACGCGGACCGTGTCGGTCGGCTTGGGGCTGGCGCCTTTGCCCGGGGTCAAAATTTCAAAGAGCAGGCCGCTCGGGAGCGCGGTGACGCCCTTCTTGTCCTTGATTCCGGCCAGGAACTTGTCCCCGGCCTCCTTGTTGACTTTGCCCTGGGCGGATTGTTTCTCGTCGGCCGCCTTCTGGGCGACTTCAACTTTGGCGTTCATATATTTGGTAAACTGTTCCTCAATTTCGTCCTGCTTGTAGGGAGCCTCTTTGCCGGCGACGGCGCTGGCGAAGCCCTTGTTGACCGCGACGAGTTCAGTCTCGGTGAAATTAAACTGGTTCAGCTTGGTGCTGTTGCCGGCGAGCCAGCCGAGCATTTCCAGGAGTTCCGCATCCGCGAATTTGCGGGCCGGAGCGGTGACTGCGGCCGGGGCCGCCGGGGCGGCCGGCAGATCGGCGGCTGGCAGCGCAGTGAGGGCGCCCAGCAACAGCACGGACGCGGATAACTTGAGGGTGAGTTTCATGTGGCAGGAGGGAGGGTGAGGATTGCAGCGCAGCGTTTCCGCCCCGCCGAAAGGGGGCGAAATTGCCCGGCCCGGGCCGGATTGCAACCACTTACTCGTGCCTTGTGTCCGTGCCGCAGATGCGCTGTGGTGCGCCCCAGCCTATGCACCCCGACCAATTTTGGATCAGCCAGGACGGACAGGTTCTCACGGTGAAAAACCGGGACGCGCGCACCGTCGCCCTCACCCTGGCCTTCTGGCCCCGGCACCCGGAGGAGTTCGCCTTCATGACGGCCCAGCTCAGCGCGTTGCGGTTTACGGAACGCAGTTCGCTGGCCCGGATCGGGTTGGAGATGCTGCTCCAGGGGCCGCCCCGCATTGACGGCGGGCGAATAGTCATCGCGGCGGACACCTTTCTGTTTGACGGGAGTTTTCCCAATGCGCCGTTTTGGAAAAAGCTGCTCCGCCCCGGCATGCCGGTGGGCCGGCTCTTTAACGCTCCGGCGGCGGCAAAGCTCACCTCGGCCGAAATCTGGGCGGCCGTCCAGGCCAATTCCCTCAAGCTGCCGAATACCATGAGCATCGACCGGCTCGGCCGGGTCTTCCTCACGCCGCATCAGGTCAGCTACACGCTCAGCCCGAAAATGTCGCGGTTGAACTTCGAGCGGGTCGTCAGCGGGGATGCCAGCCGCAGTTTTCTCGACAAGCTCCAGGTGCGCCATGACGCCGCGCCGCTCACCATTCCGCCGCGCGCCGGCGTGCTCACGAGCTGCTCCATGTATCTCAAGGAACACTATGTGGTCCTCAATCCCGGGGAGGGCAATTTTGGCATCCATACCGGTGCCGTGCTGCTCGACCCGGTCAAAACTTTCGGCACGAACATCATGCTGGAGATTTACAACACCGGCGACCAGCCCGTGGTCAATCCGGTTGTTTCCGTGGAGATCTTCCGGGCACCGGAGCTGACCGACCCGGAATACAAAACCCTCGCCCGGAAACGCCGGCGCCTGCTGGAGTCAGCGGTCGGCATCTACCGCTGCCTGGACAACAATCCCGCCACCCCGGCGGGGGTGGCCAGGCCCAAGACCAAGATCAGTGTCCGTGGCCAGAGCGCCACCATGGAAAACCG
>CAIXIZ010000065.1 GCA_903919625.1 uncultured Verrucomicrobiota bacterium | reverse complement strand
CTATCATCACATCAGCCGCCGGCGACCGGCGGACTGAACACCAGCTCGGCCCCCTCGGCGAGCGGGGTGTCCCAGGGCGCGAAATCGCCGTTGATGGCAACGCGCAGCCGGTCACCGGGCAGGGTGAAGCCGTGCCGGTGGCGAAGCTCCTCGTAGAGCTGGGCGGCGGTCCCGGCGGCGGTGGCGAGCGTCTCGTGCGCCTGACCGCGTTGCTCGCGCAGGATGGCGAAATATTGGAGGCGGACGGTTTTCATGCCGGATTCAGCCCTGGCAATTGGAAGCAGGGTTTCTTCATGGAGGCTTGGTTTGGGTTGCCTGGTTTTCGTCGCCAAAATATTTATTGCGCGCGCCAGTCGCGCTTGCCGCCGGTTTTTTCTAGCAGCCGGATGTCCTTGATGACGATGCCATGGGACACCGCCTTGCCCATGTCGTAGAGCGTCAGCGCAGCCAGGGTGGCGCCGGTGAGCGCTTCCATTTCCACCCCGGTCCGGGCGTGCACGCTGGCATGGCAATGGATGGTCACCTCCACCGCCCCCGTCGGGTCGGGCCGGCCGGCCTCGATTTCAATCCGGCAATCGTCCAGCGGCAGCGGGTGGCACAAAGGGATCAGTTCGCCGGTTTTTTTTGCCCCCATGATGCCGGCCAGGATCGCGGTCTGAAACAACGGCCCCTTTTTCGACTGGATTTCGTTGCCCGTCACCAGCGCGGCGAGCGCGGGCGGCAGTACGACCGTGGCCACGGCATGCGCCATGCGGTGGGTCACAGCCTTGCCGCCGACGTTGACCATCGTCGGCCGGTTCTGGGCATCGAGGTGGGTAAGCATGGCGCGCAGTATGCGTGCAATCGCCGAACTTTCAATGCTCAACCCTCATCCTCAGCGATCCCAGCCCCAGAACCGCACGGGGGTACCGGTCGGGAAATTGGCGATGCCGGCGGGCAGCTCGACGAAGCCGTCGGTGCCAACAAGCTCGGCGAAGTCACCCGAGGTGTTGCAGGGCATGATTCGCGCCGTGCGCTGTCCGTCGGGGGTGGCGGTGACGCGCACCGGCAGCAACCGGGTGAGGGTGGGGTGGCCGGCCGTGCCTTCGGCCAGCGGCGCCCAGTCGGTGCGGGCCGGCCCGGCACCCAGCATTTTTTCCAGCGCCGGCACGACATACCGGCGGAAACAGACGAGGGTCGAAACCGGATTGCCCGGCAGCGCGAACACAGGCGTGCGGCGCGGCGTCACCCCAAACCAGAACGGCTTGCCGGGCCGCTGCGCCACCCCGGCGATTTTTTTCTCCACGCCCAGCGCCGCGAGCACGACCGGGACAAAGTCAAACTTGCCCTTTGACACCCCGCCGGAGAGCAGCACGACATCGAATTCGGTCACGATGCGCCGCAGTGCCGCCTCGATTCCAGCGCGTTCGTCCCGCAGGTGAAACCGTTCCACGTCTGCCGCCAGTCCGCCGCCGAGCAGCGCGGCGCGCAATGCGTGGTCGTTGGACTGGCGGATTTGCTGTGGGGCCACCGTGGGCGCATCCGCTTCCACCAACTCGTCGCCCGTTGCCACCACGGCAACCCTCGGCCGCTTTCCGACGCTCAATCTCGCTTCACCGCAGGCGGCCGCCACCGCCACCTCCCGTGCCGTCAGCCGCGCCCCGGCGGCCACGATGACCGCGCCCTGCGCGCAGTCTGAGCCGCGCGTATGGACGCTGTGGCGGGGAGCCAGCCGGACTTCGGTGGTGATTTTCATTGCCGCACCCTCGCGCGTCGTTTCCTCGTATGGCACGACGCAGTCGGCCCCGGCGGGCAGCACCGCCCCGGTCATGATTTCAATGCACGCGTCGTCGGCGCCCAGGGTGAGCGGCCCGGCGCCGGCTGCCTGGGTGCCCGTGATGCGAAACTGGCGCGTCCCGGCCGCCCACGTCGTCGCCCGCAACGCATAGCCGTCCATGGTCACCCGGTCAAACGGCGGCAGATCGCGGTCGGCCGCGATGGGCGCGCGCAAGATGCGGCCATGGGCCTCCGCCAGCGGACAGTTCTCGGCCGTCAGTGGTGAAATGGCTGCGAGCACGATCCGCTCAGCCTCGTCGGGTGAAAGTGGCATGGGTAAATTGGAAAACGATTGCTGTGCACGCTGGCGGTTGTCCCCGCCGGAGGCCAGCGTGCTTTTAAAGGTGGAGCGCGTTGTCCCCAACGCGCTGGATGGAAAGCGCCCGTGCAAAAGCGCGT
>CAIXIZ010000064.1 GCA_903919625.1 uncultured Verrucomicrobiota bacterium | reverse complement strand
TGCGGGCCGCTGGGCGAGGAGATTGGCGGCGACCGGCTGCCGGTGGCGGCTGTCGGTGGTGCGGGGCCGGCGGCGGTGCGCTTTGCGGCCCCGCAGGCCCTGGGCCCGCATCAGCCGCGCACACCGGCGTCGGCTCGTGCAGGTGCCCGCAGCGCGCAGCTCCTCGACCAGCCGTGGCGCCCCGTAGGTGCCCCGGCTGGCGGCGTGGGCCGCCACGATTTGCGCGGCCAGCACCGTATCCTCGCACTGCCGCCGACTGGTCCGGCCGGGCCGCCAGCGATAATAGCCGCTGGGGGCCACCCCCAGCAGCTCGCATAACAGCCGCACCGGGTGCGCGCCCTTCAGCGTCTCGATCCGGGCATACTTCTCTCGGGCGTTTCGGAGAGGATGCCCAGGGATTTTTTTAACACCACCTCCCGTTCCCGCAGCCGGATCACCTCGGTGCGCAGCCGGGCATGTTCCTGCACCGCTTCCGCCAGCGTCTGCGGCGCCGGACCCCCGGCGTCCGGCCGCGGCCCGTACAGCTTGCGCCACTCGTAGAGCTGCCAGGTCGGCAGCCCCAGCTCCTGCGCCACGGTCTTGACCGTGCGGTCGCCCTGCAGCGTCAGCGCCACCGCATGGCGCTTGTAGGTTTCGTCGTAGCTGTGCCGGAACGTCGTCCCGGGTTTTTTCGTTTCCGGCTGGTTCATGGTTGTCCTTGGCGCTGCCCAAACCGGCGACCTCCGGGTTCACCGCGGTCTGGTCGCTTCCTGCGGCAAGCTTTATTGCTCCTGTCCTCGGAAGCGACCAAACCGCGACACGTCAACACGGATGTCTGTGTCCACTAAATCGAGGCAACTTCAGGTGGTGCGCTGGCTTCCTGTGCTTTGCCCTGATCGCCGTGTCAGGGATCCGAGCCCAGACGACGACGTGGCAAAACGCCGGCACTAGCACCTGGTCCACGGGCGCCAACTGGGATAACGGGGTGCCTGATGCCAGCTCCACCGCGACAATCAACAATGGCGGTACCGCCAATCTCGACTCCACCGGCGCCGCCGATTTCCTGATCGTCGGCGATCCCAGCGGCTCCGGCTCATTTACCATTACCGGTGGTGCGCTCACGGTCGGCACCGACAGCAACATTGGCAATGGCGGCACCGGCGACGCCACCGTAAACAGCGGTTCATGGTCGTCGGGCGGCACCCTCTACGTCGGATTTTTTCGCACCGGTTCGCTGACCATCCTCGGCGGCACCGTCTCAGCGCCCACCATCCGGCTCGCCTTCCTGTCCAATAGCACGGGTACCCTCAACCTGGATGGCGGCGTACTGGCTGCGGGGCAGATCATCAAGGGCAGTGGCACGGGCGGCGGTCATATCAACTTTGACGGAGGAACCCTGCAGGCCACGGCGGGCCAGACGGCATTTCTTTCCGGTTTCTCCACCGGCAATGTCCAAATCGCCGCCGGCGGCGCAAACATCGATTCCAACGGCAACAATATCGGCCTCACCAACGTGCTGCAAGGCGCAGGTGGTTTGACCAAGCTGGGCGCAGGTTCCCTGATCATTTCCGCCAACAATACCTATGCCGGAACCACGACAGTTTCCACCGGCACCCTGCAGTTTGGCACGGGGGCCGCCGCCGGCAGCGTAGCCGGGGACATTGCCAACAATTCCGCGCTGGTGTTCAACCGCAGCGGCACCGCGACCTACGCCGGGAACATTTCCGGAACCGGCAGCGTCACCCAGACAGGCCCGGGCACCATGGTGCTCAGCGGCACGCAGAGCTACACCGGCGCCACCACGGTCAGCGCCGGCACCCTCAGCATCAACGGGAGCACGGCGGCGGCGAGCGCCGTCACGGTCAACGCCGGCGGCACGCTCAGCGGCACGGGCACCGTGGGCGGCGCGGTCACGGTCGCCAGCGGTGGTGCCATCGCACCGGGCAACAGCCCGGGCACGCTGTCGCTCAGCGGCGGGGCCAGCCTCAACGGCGGCAGCGCGCTCAACTTCCGGTTGACGGAGGCGGCGCAGGACAAACTGGTGCTCGTGGGCAACGGGGCGAACACCCTCGCAGGTCCCGGCAGCGGCACGATCACGATCAACCTGATCGATACCGACAGCTCCGTGGCGCTGAACACTTCCTATAGCTTGGTCAGTGTGGTCGGTAGCTTCGCCACCATCACGAACTGGAATCTCTCCTCGTTCGCCCTGAACTCGCCGGCAGAATGGGGCTCCTCATTTCTCTCGATGTCTGGCAACGACCTCATGGTGACGATCATCCCTGAGCCGGGGGACTATGTCGCGCTGGCCGGCGCCAGTGTCCTCGGCCTGGTGTGGTTGCGCCGCCGTCGGCCCCGCGCCTGAGCGGAAGCCGGTTTCTGCCTGTATGTAACAGTTGCCGCACTCAAACCGTGGCAAAGGCATGGTAATCTCCGCGGTTCGCCCGGGGTGAGGGCAAATCCACCCTGCGATTCGCCGTTATGCGGATTGCCACGCGGGAACTGCGTGGGACGGCAGCCCATTGAAGGGTGATACGAAAAGTCCCGACCGCTCAATGCGGCCGGGACTTGATTGCCGGCCAAATCTGCCGAAGCGATGAATCTCACACCGCCTTCGGCAGGGCGACGTCATCCCATTCGACTGCGTGCAGGTTATGCCGCCTTGATTTGAACACCTTGGCGCGGCGGCGGAGCATCTGATCCAGTTTGTCCACCAGCAGGGCGGCGGCCTTGTGGCACTCCTCCGCCTCTACGCTGGCGTTGAGATCGGGGCCGTTGAGCGCGACGTGGCCTTTGGCGGTGAACCGATGGGTCACGTCCTGTCGCGGGTCACATTCCAGTTCCACCCGCAGGCGCACGATGCGCTCCTCATGGCGGAACAACCGGTCCGCTTTTTCACGCACAAACGACTTCAAAGAGGGGGTGAGCTCGAGATGGATGCCCGACACGATCACTTCATTTGGATGGTTGTTTTTGTTCATGTTCTTGGGTTTTGTTGCTGTTATAGACGGCAGGGCCGTCCGGAAATTAATCCACGTCACCACACCATGTCCTCCCTCGCACCGATACTCCGTTCCTTCGGCGCCGTTATTGTGACCGGCGGTTCCTCGGGGCTGGGAAAAGCGTTCATCGAACACGCTGCCAGGCTGCACCCGGAGGTGCGCATTTGCAACCTTTCTCGCAAGAAACCGGCCATGGGTTCAGCGCAGCTTAACCTGCGCCATATTGGGTGCGATTTGGAAATATCTTCAGAGGTGGCGCGCGCCGCCGAGGAGGTGCGCACTTTTCTGTGCGACGATGCCCCCGCCGGTCGCGTCCTGCTCATCAATAACAGCGGCTTCGGCTCCTATGGGCGGTTCCCGGCGCCGGCCTTGGAACATCAGCTGGGCATGATTGACCTGAATGTCCGCGCCGTCGTCCACCTGACCGGCCTGCTGCTGCCGGAACTCAAGGCGCGCGGTGGCGCGATCATGAACATCGCCTCCACGGCCGCGTTTCAGCCGACGACGTACATGGCCACCTATGGCGCGACCAAGGCATTTCTTCTGCATTGGAGCCTCGCGCTCAACGAGGAGCTGCGCGGTACCGGACTGGGTGCGCTGGCCGTCTGTCCCGGCCCGACTGCCACCAATTTCTCCCAACGGGCCGGGATGCTGCCGGGCAGCGTGCCGGATTCCCAAAGCATGACCTGCGACGCGGTGGTGCTGGAATCATTTCGCGCGCTGGCGGCCGGCCGGGCGCAAGTCGTGACCGGCTGGAAAAACCGGGTGCTGGTCGCGTTCAGCGCCCGCGTGCCAAAGCCGCTGGCCGCACGGGGCAGTGCGGCCGTGCTGAAGA
>CAIXIZ010000063.1 GCA_903919625.1 uncultured Verrucomicrobiota bacterium | reverse complement strand
GAATCCCGCTTCTCCCGAAGCGGGCTACAAGGAGGATGCGACCCGACTCCGCGCCGGTACGGTCCGGTGACGTGAACCCAGCCGAGTGGCACGGGCTTTTGGGCGCATATATTTCGCTGTAAAACTCCGGCAGTTGGGGACGAGTTGAAAATATTGACAGAGATGGGGGCCAAATCCGGTGCCGGATCGGTCGGCGACCGTTTTCGGAAAGGCGACTGGAACGCCAACCAGAATCAGCGCCGACTTGCCACCCAGCGGATTTGCCGGATTGCTGTCGGAGGAGAATGCTCAACCAAGCCACCAGGCAGCCCCGGCTATGACCGTGGACAAAGTGGTGAGAAGCAGACGTAAAAGCCTCGTAAGCATGGGGACGTTTTCACTATCCGCCGTTACTGGCACGACGCGAGTGGAAAACGCGGCCTGATGCAAATGAATGGTTGTGCCCAAAGTTCGGTTGAGCGGGGACGAGGGGTTGCCTTTGCACGCGGATAGAGCAGGGCATGCATCGGATTTGGCGCGGGCTGGCCGAGGATGGAACGGCAGGTCAAACATGGGCTTGGCCATGGGCAGATGGTCGCGCACGGAAAGTTTGATTTCGCTTGAGTTCGGACTTAGGTTGCGGAACAAATCAGCTGCCTTGATTGTCGTACCTGCAACGAACATGAAAAAAATAACCCTACTCCTTGCCCTCGCTTTGCCACTGTTTGGCCCGCTTCTCCCTCCTGCATCCGCCGCTGCTGCGGCACCTGCCAAAGTCGAAACCCCGGATGACAAACTGGCCGTCATCCGGGCCGCATTTCCCAAGGCTGTGGATATTTATGATAACTGGGGCAAGTCCACTCCCGGGATGAACGATCAAAACATGAAGGACTTATGGAACAAGTACAAACGGCTGGCGGATGGCATCACGATCGCCACCTTGCCTGATGACATCAAAAAGCTTAAAACGCTTATAACCAAGGATCTGGCTGTTCAGCAAAAACTCCTGGATCAGGATACCAAAGACGGGCAAGAATGGAAGGATGCCAAAAAACCGGGGGCCTATATTCCGCCCAAAAGTCTCGATGTGACCAAGGCCCTGAAACAGTTTCTACAACGGATGGTTTCATGGACGCAACGGCTTGATGGTTTGGTGCCGGCCACTCCGACCAAATAGCATTCGGTCGGTTCGGGGCCGAAGGTGATTCGCCCCCGGCCTGGCTCATGCGCCCTCCGGGCGTTCAATTCAGTCAGACCCATCGGCCTGCCATCCACCCATCCATTGGTATGCGGTGGCAATGCCAGCAGATACGCCATCGGGGAGCAAAGCACTCACCGCAAGGAAGTTTGCGGATTTGGCCGTGGATAAGGTGGGGAATCAGCTCAGCCGCCAATCCCAATAACAACCTTATGTATTTCGGGCAAAATCAGCCGGTTTGGCTGTCGAGAAGGGCGCGGAGCATCTGACCAAAGGAAGCGAGTTCGAAGGGTTTTTCCAGGACATGCTCCTGGCCAAGAGCCACAAGTTCAGATTTTACGAGCGGGGTGAGATGTCCGCTGGTGACGAGGACGCGCAGACCGGGGTGGTGCTGGCGGATGATTTTGAGCACATCAATTCCGCCGAGCCGGGGCATGTTGAGATCCAGCACCACTGCATCCAGCCCATATCCGTTCGCATTGATTTGCTCGACTGCCTCGGCCCCATTGGCCGCTTTCAAGACCGTGTAACCGGCGCTTTTCAGCACATTGCCCAGCAATTCAGAAAGAGGCCGCTCATCCTCGACGAGAAGCACGCATTCCTGACCCGGCGGAATCCGGGCCTCCCGGCCATCATCCCGGGCCCGCGGCAGGATGGCGGTGGGAGTTTTCAATGGCAGGTAAATGTGAAAGGTCGTGCCCCGACCCGGGGCGGTTTCCAAGTCAAGCAGACCCTGGTGATTGGTCACCACGCCATAGACGACCGCCAAGCCCAGCCCGGTGCCGCCATGCTCCTGCTTGGTGGTAAAGAAGGGTTCGAAGATCCGGGCCCGCACCTCGGGGGCCATGCCAGCCTGCGTCGCGCCCTGAAACTGGATCCTGAACTGGCCGAAGCGTGGGAACATCTTTCACTCGTCCACTACCGGCAGGGGGCGCTGGAGCTTGCCCTGGAGGCCGCAACCCACGGAGCCCGCCTGCGGCCCGGATCGGCCGCCTTGCACGAACGGGTCGGCGCGCTCGCGGCCGAGCGGCACGGTTTTGCCGCCGCGCTGCCCCAGTTGCAGGCGACCACGATCCAATTCCCCGCGCATGCCGCCGGTTGGAAAAACTTTGGCATCGCGCTGGCCACGCTGCACCAACCGGAAGCGGCGCTCGCCGCGCTGGAACGGGCACTGTTGCTGGATCCCGCCTTGCTGGCGGCCCGGCTCGGCCGCGCCCTCGCGCTGCAAGAAGCTTTTCGACTCGACGAGGCAGTGGCCGAATACGAGGCCGTGCTCGCCTGCG
>CAIXIZ010000062.1 GCA_903919625.1 uncultured Verrucomicrobiota bacterium | reverse complement strand
CATCGTCTGCACCGGGCGGGTCGAGACCGAGCCGTCAGGGCGCGTGAGCTGGAAGACGGTCAGGCCGCCCGGCGTGGCGCCGGCGGGGGCATTGGGCTGCACCCCATCGGCATAAATCTGCCGGAGCGCGGCGAGCCCGGTGCGCGCGATGGCCGTGCGGGCCTTGGCGTCACCGGCGGTGAGGAGCGCGGCGATTTCGCCCGCCGTGGCATGGCTGGCCGAGCGGGCGTTGAACGCATCGGTCAGCACGGCGAGGTCGGTGTCGCGCGAACCGAGGAGCGGCACCGCGCCCGGCGGGTGGGCCTGCTCAAATTTTTCCAGATCGGGCAGCAGCGCCGTGACGGCGGCCTCGAACTGGAGCATCGGCTCGTTTTCCAGCCGGTACACTCGCGGCACGCGTTCCCGCACCTGTTCCCGCGCCAGCGCCGTCTGCTCCTTGCTCTCATAGCTGAACGGCGCGCTGGCGACAACTTTCACGCTGGCGATCTGCCCCGGCAGCACCGGCAGTTTGGCGGTGCTGACCCCCACAAAGCTGATGAGCACGATGGCGGCGACCGTGCCCGCAAAGATCAGCAGCGCCACCAGCCGGCTGGTATCGAGAAAACCCTGGGCCAGCATGCCGCCCTCCGCCGGGCGCAGGCCGACCCGGGCGAGAAGCTGGTGGAACTGGCGGCGGAGGGACATGGGAAATTATAAGGTTACGCCGATTACGGGGGCAACAACGGCAGCAAGCGCCACCCAGCCGCCCTCCGGCATGCGACCTTTAAGAATTTGGGCCAGATTCATCGTTTCGCCTCCGCGCCATTGCCGTTGCCAGTGGGATTGCGATGTTGGTCATACGCCTCGATGATGCGTTGCACGAGCGGGTGCCGCACGACATCCGCAGCGGTAAAGTGGTGGAACGCGACATCTGCCACGCCGCTGAGCACACGGCGTGCCTCCAGCAGTCCCGAGGTTTTGGCGCGCGGGAGGTCGATCTGAGTGATATCGCCGGTGATGGCCATGCGCGATTCCTCGCCCAGGCGGGTGAGAAACATGAGCATCTGCTCCGGGGTCGTGTTTTGCGCCTCGTCGAGGATGACATAGGCGCGGGCCAGCGTGCGGCCGCGCATGTAGGCGAGCGGGGCGATCTCAATCAGATTTCGCTCGGTCAGGCGGGCAAGTTCGGCGGCGTCCAGCATGTCGTGCAACGCGTCGTGCAGCGGACGCAGGTAGGGCAGGATTTTTTCCCGAAGATCGCCGGGCAGGAAGCCGAGCGTTTCGCCGGCCTCGACCGCCGGACGGGCCAGGATGATGCGCTGCACCTGCCCGGCATTGAGCGCCGCGACCGCCGAGGCCACCGCCAGATAGGTCTTGCCCGTACCCGCCGGGCCGATGCCGAAGACAACCGGGTGGTCGCGCAGGGCGCGAAGATAGGCTTTCTGGCCCAAGGTCTTGGGAACAATGGTGCCTTTGGGCGTCTCAATGACGAGCGGCTCATGGCAGAGCGCGCGCAGGCGGTCCG
This sequence comes from uncultured Verrucomicrobiota bacterium, assembly GCA_903919625.1. Lineage (GTDB taxonomy): Bacteria > Verrucomicrobiota > Verrucomicrobiia > Opitutales > Opitutaceae > CAIYUN01. The sequence goes on along the minus strand of CAIXIZ010000062.1, from coordinate 14,798 downwards.
CCTCGCCCCCGGCCATCGCATCGGCGAAGCGGCGGAAGTCGGCGGTGGCAATGTCGAGGCCTTGGGCGCGCGCCGTGTCGAGGATGCCGAAAAGTTCCTCCGCCAGGGCAACCGACTCAGCCGGGCCGTCGAGCCGGAGCCACGCGTCGCGCGTGACCAAGGTGACGCCCAAGGCACGTTCGGCATGCGCAAGGTTGTCCTCGCGCCCGGCATAAAGGGCGGCGAGCTGCCGCGGACCGGTAAAGTGGAGGGTTTTGGTAGGCAAGGAATGGGACGGCCCAGCTGACCGGGCTTTGACCGGCTCGATTTTCAACCTTTCAGTTCTTTGGCCTTGGTCACGAGGCAAAGCCAGGTGGCGTCCAGCGCCTGCGGGAGGACGCGGGTCTGGCCCAGGACGGGCATGAAGTTGGTGTCGCCGTTCCAGCGGGGAACGATGTGGGCGTGCAGATGCGGGATGCTGCCGCCGGCGGCGGAGCCAAGGTTGAAGCCGAGATTGAAACCGTCGGGCGAGAGTGCGGCCGCCAGCAGTTGTTTGGCAAAAGTCATCGTTGCCATGAGATCCGCGCTTTCCTCGGCGGTGAGATCCTCGAGTTCAATGGTCTCCCGAAACGGGATGGCGAGCAGGTGGCCGGGGTTATACGGATAGCGGTTGAGCATCAGGTAGGTCAGCCGGCTGCGGTGGACGATCAGCGCAGCGCGGTCGTCGCCGAGCAAGGGTAACGCGGTAAACGGGCACGACCCGGCCGGAAGGCGCGGGGCCGTGATGTAATCCATCCGCCAATGGGCGTGCAACGACTCCATGTTCAAGGAAGGGCAGCAGAGCAGAGCCGGCGGACAATGTCAAAGCTGTGCCGGAGTGCCGCAAAAAGGGGAAAGTCGCCTTGACCGCTCTTTCCTCCCTCCTACTTACTCCTCAAGTCGGGCGGGAGGCCTTTTTGCCCCGTTCTGGAGAGAAGAAACGGCGTATTCGCCAAATTATTGCGATTTGACACTCATTATCCGGTCAATCCACTTTTAACGTATGCTTAAGGAATTTCACCAAGTCAGGCAGGAGCCGGGCGGGCGTCGCCGTTGGTTTGATGGCGACGGGATGGATCTTGTTACCTGGCATGATCTGCACGGCCGACTGACCGGATTTCAACTGGGCTACAATCTTGGCTCGGGCAGCTGCGTGCTGACTTGGAAAACGGGCGGAGGTTTCACGCATAGCCGCGTGGATGAAGGGGACTCTTCTCCGCTGAAAAACGAGACTCCCGTGCTGCAGCAAGGAGGCGCCGTCCCGTGGGACGAACTGGCCGCACGCTTCGCCGGCCAAAGCGCCGCGTTGGAGCCTGGCCTCCGTGAACTCGTGACTGCGCGACTGGGTGAAAAACATTGAGCCGGCCCCAAGCGCGAAAGTGCTGGCGCGGACTTTGCGATCACGACAGTTTGGCGCATCCTTCCTTGTATGACCGCCCTTTGGAAAAAGTGGACCGACACCGTGCCGGCGCCGTTTCTCACCGCCCTGCTGCTCGGGGCGGGCTTTCTGGGCTTTGTCGCGTGGGATCAATCCCATTGGTGGCAGGCGAAATCAGACTATTCGTTCGGCTGGCTGGTCCCGCTGTTTGTGGCCTATGTGGTGCATGACCGCTGGCCACGCATTCTCTCCGCGCTGCGCCACGGCGCGGAGCCGGACTTTCCGCCAGCTGGGGGAAGGCAGGAGCACGGCTGGCTGGCGGCCGCGTATGTGACCCTGGGGGCTGGTGCCGGGATGTTTCTCCTGGGTGCGCTATACCGGGCGGGCAACGGCGCATCCTATCCGGGCACCCTGGCCCTTACCCTGGGGGCCAGCACGCTGCTGCTGGCGTTGTTGTTTGTCAGTGCCCCCGGCCCGGTCAGTACCCGGCGCCAGCTCGCGGCGTTGTTTGTCTTTCCCGCGCTGGTCTGGCTGGTTTCCGCACCGATGGTGTCGGTGGTGGAAAACAACCTCAGCCAGTTTCTGCTGCAGCGGGTGACAGCGGTGGTCTTCTTCGTCTTCGACACGCTGGGTCTGCCCATCCAGCGCAATGGCAATGTGCTGGCGCTGCCGGAAATCATCGCCGGCCAGCGCAATGAAGTGGGGGTGGCCGAGGCGTGTTCGGGCATCCGTTCATTCACTGCCTGCCTGTTTGCCGGCTCGTTTCTGGCAGCGGTGTTTCTGGACCGCGGGTGGAAGAAATTTCTGCTGGTGGCCCTGGCGGTGCTGTTCGCCTTTGGCATGAACATCCTGCGCGCGCTTTTTCTGACGGCCTGGGCTTACAACTACGGCGAAAAAAGCATGGAGGAAAAGGTGCATGATTTTGCCGGCTACGCGGTGCTCGGCCTGACGGTCGTGGGCCTGCTCTGCCTGCTGCCGCTGCTCAATCTCAGGATCAGTTTCGGCCGCCATGATGCGGCCGCGCATCCGGTGAAACCGGTTCCGGGCGAACGCCCGTCCCCGTAAGCACGCCCGGCGATGATCTGGCTCTACCGGCTCCTGTTTCCGCCTGCAATGCTGCTCGCCGCCCCCTATTACCTGTGGCGCATGCGGCGGCGCGGCGGTTACCGGCGGCATTTCCTGCAGCGGTTTGGCGCCACGCCGCCGCTGCCGGCGAAGAGCTCCGGCACGCCACGGGTCTGGGTGCAGGCCGTGAGTGTCGGGGAGATGCTCGCGCTCGGCCCGCTGCTCGAAGGCCTGCGGGCCGCCGGGGCCGAGGTTTACCTGACCACCACGACGAGTACCGGCTATGCCGAGGCGCGCAGCCGCTACTCCGCGCTGGTGCTGGCGCTCGGTTATTTTCCCACCGACTGCTGGCTGTTCTCCCGTCGCGCGTGGGCCGCCGTGCAGCCCGATCTCGTCGTGCTGATGGAAAGCGAACGCTGGCCCGAGCATCTGGCCCAGGCACGCGCCCGTGGCGTGCCGGTCGTTTGCGTCAATGCCCGCCTGAGCGACCGCAGTCAACGCCGGCTCCACCGCCTGCGCCCGCTGGCCGGCCTGTTGTTCAACGGCGTCACGCGGGTGCTGGCCGCGTCAGCGCAGGACGCCGAGCGGTTCTGCGCGCTCGGGGTGCCGGCGGCGCAGGTCACCTTGACCGGCAGCCTGAAACTCGATGTGAACATCCCGCTCCTCAGTGACGGGGAGAAAGCGAAACTGCGCGCCGCCCTGGGCCTGCCCTCCAGCGGCCTCGTGCTGCTCGGTTCCTCCACCTGGCCCGGCGAGGAGGCCGCGCTGCTGCAGGCGCTGGTCGCCGCCCGCGCCCATGGCATCGCCGTTTCACTGCTGCTCGTTCCCCGGCATGCCGAGCGGCGCGAGGAAATCCGTCCCGTGCTGGAACGTTCCGGGCTGCGCTGCCATTTCCGGCTCAAGGGCGACGCCCCCGGTGAGGTGGATGTGGCGGTGGCCGACACGACCGGTGAGCTGCGAAAACTCACCCAGCTGGCCGACCTGGTTTTCGTCGGCAAAAGCCTCGCGCCGCATGAGGGCGGGCAGACCCCGGTCGAGGCCGCGATCCTGGGCCGGCCAATTTTACACGGGCCGCGGATGTCAAATTTCCGGGAAATTGTCCGCGCCCTCGACACCGGCGGTGCGGCGCGCGAGGTCGAGCATGCGGGCGCGCTCGTCACAGCCGCGGTTGAACTGCTGGAGGACGCCGGACGCCGCGGGCGCATGGCGGCCGCCGCAAGTGCCTGGGCCGGGACCAACCGGGGCGCAACCGCCCGCACCCTGGCGGCCCTACAGGACGAACTTAAGGAGCTGCCCCGCCCCCGGGCGGTTTGATCCGGTCATCGGCCGGGAGCTTCGCTCCCTCGGGCGCCGGCACCGGGTCCGGCTTGAACTCCTCCGGCGGTTTCTCTCCCCGCAAGATGACATGGCCACCTGCCGCCCGGATGACGATGGCCGGGCCGCCGCCATTGAGCTTCGCGGACAGACCCACGCGTTTCTCGCCGTTGGTCAGACCGGGCAGAGGCAGATTCTGCACCATCACTTTGCCAAAGATGGACGCCTGCGCATCAAGATTGGCCGCACTGCGCTGGTCGAAAACCACCATGATATTGCCGCCCGAGGTTGTCAGGTCTGCCATGTGCGTGACCGGATGGGCGAAATGCACCTTCACCTCGGAGCCATTGCCGGTCACCGTGGTGACACCCCCGGCGTTTTGAATTTCAATCGCGCCGCCATCGCTGGCCAGCCGTGCTCCGCCGGGGGAACGGCCAATGAGAATGGGCGCGGTCAGGGTCTGGACCTCGATCATTCCAGAGCAGGCGGTGAGGCCAATTTCCCCGGAACGGCTGTGCACGGTGAGCGTCCCGTCAATTTCATCGGCAAAGATCTTCCCGGTCTCATTGCGGAGATCAACTTTGCCCTGCAAGGCGCCCACGGTGATGTCGCCATCGCGGGTCTGGAGGGTGACGTCGCAATGGCGGGGCACTTTCACGTTCAGCGTCAGCAGCACCGGCGGCCAGTTCTGCCACGTGAAACTTACCTTCTGACGGTAGGTGGCGGTGATGGCGACGCGGCCGTCTGCTTGTTGCCCGATCGCCAAATCCAGATTGGCAAATTTGGGCGCGGCGGCGGCCTCGGTTTTTTCCTCACACTGTTCCACCAACTCGACCTCGATGGCGTTTCCGTCGGAGACGGTGACATTGATCGCGCCGCTGAACAGACCGGCGTCAAGCACGGCACCGGCGGCAGCCACCGAGAACGTTTTCTGCACCTTATGCTCGATCATCGCCGACGCAGAGGTGGCGGCGGCACCGAGCAGCAGCGCGAGCCAGAGGCAGCGTGATTTCATGGGCGCGACGATGACTTTTCTCCCTACGGCGACAAGCCCGATGAAGCGGGCAATGACCGGGAGAGCCGACGTCGTTTCCAAAACCGCCCGTTCAGACGTTGACACTGTTGTCGCACTTGAAATGGGCCTGCGAACGGCGCAAAGCATGGGCGCGCAACGACACACTAAGCGCCGGGCGTTGCCGCTGCAGGATGTCCTTGGAGGAGCCAGGCTCCGCCCCATCCCCTTCTGCAGCAGAGGCCAGCAGCAATAACAGCTCGGCACGGGCGGGCAGGCGGCTGGCCGGAAAACCGGCGTGTTCGGACAGCCAGCGAAGCGTGGCGGCAGGTGGAAAATGGACGGAAGCAGTCACAGTTGACCAATATGCGCAGGACTGCCCCGGAAAGTCAACGGAGGCGTACCAGGCCGCGCCACGCCGGAACCACGTCCGCCCTCAGGCGGCGGTCTGTTTTTCGTAGACGCAGACCCGGGCGGGCGGAAGATTGCGCCACACGATGCTGGAACCGCGCAGGTTGAACTGTTCCGAACCATGCTGGCGGCGCGTGCCGAGATGGTAGCTATATTGCACCCAACAACCGCCCGGACGGAGCAGGGCGCGGATCTTGCCGGCGAGCGCACGGGTAAATTCCTCGCTGAACTGGCGCAGGGGCAGGCTCGAGACCACCGTGCCCACGCGACGCACACCCGCCGTGTGTGGCTCCAACAGCCGGGCCATCTCCTGCGCATCACCCCGGATGACATGGATATTGGGAAAACGCCGGCCCAGCAGCCCCGCAAGATCGGGGGACATTTCAATGGCGACAAGCCGTTCCGGCTGCACGCCACGAGCCAGCAGAGCCTTGGTAATGGCACCCGTGCCAGGGCCGAGCTCGAGCACCAAGTCGTCGGGGTCGGGTGAAAGCCAGTCGGCCATGGCATGGCCGAGGTTTTCCGAACTCGGCATGATTGAGCCAATCTGCTGGGGCCGACGGATCCATTCCCGGAGAAAAAGGGCGGTGGCACTGAGGGACTGGCGCAGGGGGGGCGTCACTTGAGGTGCATGATGGATTGGAGAGTGGCCAGGCTGCGAAGAGAGGGAATGGTGACCCACCTCGGAGCACAAGCCCCAATATGGGAGCCTTGGTGCCTCGTCAGCAGTTCAGATATTTCCAGTTTCGCTGCTTTCCTTCGGCAAGCCATTGCACTGTGGTGGCAACCCGTCTGTCCCGGGTCTCGGTCCGTTTCGCCTCGGTAATCCACCCGACATATTCGCGGCGGCAGCTCGGGCTAAAATTGGCAAAAGCGAGTGCGGCGACAGGATTTTCCTTCAGCGCCTCGGCCAGGTCAGCGGGAACAGATGGTGCAGGCCGTGATCGCGCCGCCGGGCGGGGACGGGCAGGTTTGTCCGCAACATTTAGTGCCGCCGCGGCGCGGATATACCGGAGCATGGTGCGGTCATCTGGCAAATCGGCCAGCGTGGTGATCCGGCCGAACAGTTTCATCCCGGTGGCGGGTGTGCCCCGATCTTTTTGGATGATTTTCTTCACCGCCTTGTTCCAGAAGACAAAGCCACAATGCGCCTTAAAGGCCGGCATCATGCACAGGATTTTGCCGCGATGCAGAAAAGCCGGACAGTTCCATTTGATGGTTTCTGCCACATCGGGACAGCCACGGTGAATCAGCTTCCTTAGCTGCCGGAGAATCGGCCGGGCAAACGGGGCCGCGTCCGCGATGTACCCGTCGATGCGGGGGTCGGTGTTTTTATTCATGGTCCATGGCCAGACGGCAGCCAAAAGCTTGGTTGACTGAGCTCTCGGTGGCGAATCGAATTTTGAGATCTTTGCTGCGACTGCCAGCGGCATTGACCGCAGAGGATGGCATAAGCGGGCAAGTCGGGCGTTGCCCCAGTCGGGTTCTACTGCAGGGTAAGGTACGGTTGACTTGCCCCCTGCCCGCCTCGGAATTGCCGGGACTGAAATTGCCATGACCGCCGCATCACATCCTTCCTCTGAAGACCTCGCGCCTCAGGTCATCGACCTCTGGCCGGAGGGGGTGCCGGGCCTGAAGCCAGACGCCGGCCCAGAACGCATCGTGGAAGAAACCCGGCTGGCCAACATCCACTGCCCCAACCTCACCTATTATCCCGCCCCCTTTGCGCGGGCCAATGGGACCGGCATCATCATCTGTCCCGGCGGAGCCTATCTGCGTCTCTCGATGGAAAACGAAGGCGCGGCCATCGCGCGTTGGCTAAATTCACTCGGCATCGCCGCCTTTGTCCTCAAATCCCGGCTCGTCGAGTATGGGCAGCCCGCACCACTTCAAGACGTGCTGCGCGCCCTGCGCACGGTGCGTTCCTCCGCCGCTTCCTTCGGCGTCCGCGCCGACCGCATTGGCCTCATCGGCTTTTCCGCCGGCGGACATCTCGCCGCCAGTGCCGCCACCCTCCATGAATCTCCCGAGGGCAAAACGGGCGCGGCAATTGATGCGGTGCGGGCGCGCCCCGACTTCACCCTCCTCATCTATCCGGTCATCACGATGGAGCCGCCGTTCGCCCATGGGGTCTCGCGTGAATCGCTGCTCGGCCCGAATCCCGCGTCCCACCTGGTGGCCCGGTGGTCGCCCGAGAAACACGTTCAGCCGGACACGCCCCCGGCTTTTATCGCCCATGCCCAGGACGATGGCGTCGTGCCCGTGGAGAACGCCGTGCAATATTATCTCGCACTGCGGCAATCCGGAGTGCCAGCGGAACTGCACCTCTATGAAACCGGCGGACACGGCTTCGGCCTGCGCCCGGACGCGGGCCGCGCCGCCTGCTGGGTGCGACAGGCCGAGGACTGGCTGCAGGCACACGGGTTGCGGACGAAATCCTGATTCCGCCAGTTTGGGGCCAATCAAAAATGGCCATTATAAGTAACAGGCTCAGCTGTAACGGGTCCCGCGGATAGGCAGTTCCCCTCATTACAGCGCTTGGGCCAGATTATGGCCTGACTGATGCTCCTTTTCCTCGCATGAGCGGGGTCAGTTTTATCGAGGCTTTTTGTGTCCGCCATCGCCTGCCGCCCGAGAGATTTGAGCAGGCGGTGTTGCGGCGCACCCTCTATGCGCACGCCCGGTTGCTCGCACCGCTCTGCCGCTTTTTCGACCGAAATTACCTGGCGGCCGATGTGGATTTGGTGCGGGCGGCAGGAACGTTGTATCGCGCGCGCGACCTGACCGGCGAAATCGCGGATTTCACCCACCATCCGGCCAACTGCGGTTTTATGCGTGAAGTGCTGCGCGTGCGCATCTCGACCAAGCGGCTGCGCACACTGATGCGGGCGACACTCCATTAGCAGCCTGAGGGCAGCGCTCGTCTGGGGTCGACAGCGCCACGCCTTTCGTCGACCCGCCGCCTTCTCGCTGAGCCCTGCCCATGGCGGGCAAGTTTCCAGACGCGTTCAATCGGGTTGAGCCAGGAGCAGCAGGCAGGCAAAAACTGCAGCGTGAAGATGGGCGCAACGCGCACTATCTTGAGTCAGCCGATGGCGTCGTTCTCCCCATCATTATCTGCACATGCCTTGCCGTCGCCAACCGAGCGCCGGCCCCTCGTAGGCGATCAGACCGGCCACCAGGGCGGCTTCGACCACGGCCAGGGCGCCAAATGAATCCACGCCCAGCACCACACTCCAGGCATTGAATGCAATGTGAAACAGTGACGTGACCAAGATGCTCCCGGACGTCCGGTTATAGAGCCACGTCAGGACGAAAGATTCGCCCATGATCGTCGCAAACCACGGCAAAATCGGATAGCCGGACATCGGACTCCCCGACCACATGAGCAATGGCAGATGCCACAGCGCCCACAAAACCCGACAATCAGGGTGGCAACGATAGGGTGATAGCAGGCCTGCAATCTCGGCAGCGCAAACCCCCGCCAGCCGATTTCTTCACAGGGATTGGTCAGGATCGATTGAAGAACAAACCTGGCTGCGGCAGTTGCGGACCAGGGCAACAGCACCGCCTGGGGCACAGGCATCCATTGCCGGCCCACCTCCGCCGACACTCCAAGCAGCGCGGCCGGCAAGGCAATTGCGACCAGCAACCATTTCCGTTCCACCCGCCGGTTGAACAATGCCGCCAGGCGATGCCGCAGTTGTCCTGCTGGTCCGCGCCGACGGGAGGCCAGCCATGCGGCCAAAGCCGGCCCGGTCGCGGGGAGAACCAGCAAAATTTTCCAGAGCGAATCTTGAAAATAAACACTACCCCATGCGACGGCCAGCAACGGCACCCAGCCGGCCCATGAAATCATAAACGCCAAAAGATAGAATGTAATCACCGAACGCCCATTGCATTGTCCATGATCGGGGGCATCCATCGCGTAATTGGTTTGAAATACAGGGATTTGCCCGGGTGGGCCGTCCGAGCCGGCCAGCAGACTGCAAACGGCCGGAGTTCACGGTGCAAGCAAACACTCGGGGTGTTCTCCGCCAGGTAGCATGCCTGGCGCGCGGGAGACAACGCGCCCCACCTGAAATCAGTCGATGGCGCCGGCCAGCGCACGTTGTTGCGCGGCGGCAATAAAGTAATTTTGCACGGAGAAGGCCGGCGTGCCTTCCGCCCGCCTGATCGGGAGATAGCCGCCGTCGGCGTGCAGTTCCCGGGCGTTCTCGGTGTCGGCCAGCTCCATCGCAAACAGCTCTTCCGTCACCCAGCGCCGCAGGGCGGGATCGTCCACGGGAAAGACCACCTCAATCCGGCGGAAAAAATTTCGCGGCATCCAGTCGGCGCTGCCGGCAAAGATGAGCGGTTCGCCGCCATGGTTTTCAAAGTAAAACGCCCGGGCGTGCTCAAGGAACCGGCCCACCAGGCTGCGCACCCGGATGCGTTCGCTCAGGCCGCGCACCCCTGGCACCAGGCAGCAAATGCCGCGCACGATCAGGTCCACGGTCACGCCGGCCTGCGACGCCGCGTAGAGCGCATCAATCACCGTCTTGTCGACCAGGGAGTTCATCTTGACCATGATGCGGGCGGGCCGGCCGGCGGCGGCGTTTTCGGTTTCGCGCGCGATGAGCGCAAGCACCCGGTCATGGAGGTTGAAGGGCGCGACCAGGAGCCGGGAAAACACCGGGGCGCGGCTGTAGCCGGTGAGCGTGTTAAATAGATTCGCCACGTCGGCGGTGATTTCGCCGCGGGCGGTGAAGAGGCTGAGATCGGTGTAGAGCCGCGCCGTGCCGGGGTTGTAGTTGCCGGTGCCAAGATGGGCATAATGGCGCAGGCCGCGGCCCTCGCGGCGGACGACCAGGGAGCATTTGCAATGGGTCTTATGGCCGATGAGACCGTAGACGACATGGACGCCGGCCTCCTCGAGCTGTTTCGCCCACTGGATGTTGTTGGCCTCGTCAAAGCGGGCCTTGAGCTCGACGAGCGCGGTGACCTGCTTGCCCTGGCGCGAGGCCTCAATGAGCGCGCGCACCACGGGCGAATCACCGCTGGTGCGGTAGAGCGTCTGCTTGAGGGCGAACACCGCCGGGTCACGGGCGGCCTGCTCGACAAAATCCACCACCGGCTGAAACGAGTCGTAGGGGTGGTGCAGCAGCACATCCTGCGTGCGCAGTATGTCGAAAATGTGCGCCGGATCGCGCAACGGCGAAACATTGACGGGGGTGAACGGAACCTGCTTGAGATCGGGCCGGTCGATGTCGCACAGGCTCAGGAGGCGGAGAAGGTTCAGCGGCCCGCCGAGGCGAAACACGTATTCATGCGAGAGGGCAAGATGTTCGCACAGCGTGGTGAAGATGGCATCGGGCACGCCGTCCTCGATCTCCAGCCGCACGGCCGCGCCGCGCCGGCGGTTGCGCAGCTCCTCCTCGATTTTTTTCAGCAGGTTCTCGGCCTCCTCCTCGTCAATGTACAGGTCGCTGTTGCGCGTCACCCGGAAGGCATGGGCGCTGCTCACGCGGTAGCCGGGGAAAAGCTCGCCGGCGCAGAGCTTGATGATGTCGGTCAGAAAGATGAAACGCTGCGGCCCCGTCCCCGCCGGCTCGATGCGCACCAGCCGCGGCAAAATGCGCGGCACAGGCAGCAGTGCGACCGGCGCGGCCTCACCGGCCGCAGCCCCGGGTGCCCCGAGAGAGACCACAATGTTGAGGGTTTTGTTGCCCAGCTGGGGAAACGGATGCGACTGGTCGAGTGCCAGCGGCGTGAGCACGGGGTAAACCTGCTCGCGAAAATAGGTCTGCACCCAGGCCAGCTCGGCGGCCGACAGCTCCTGCGCGGTCCGGAACAGCACGCCCTCGCGCGCCAAGGCGGGCATGAGCTGGCCGTGCCAGCACTTGTACTGGTCCTCGACCAGCGAGGCCACGACGGAATGGATTCGCCGGAGCTGCTCGCGGGCGCCGAGCCCGTCGATGCTCGACTCGCCCACGCCACCGTCATCTGCCTGCTGGATGAGGCCGGCCACGCGAATTTCAAAAAACTCATCCAGATTGGAGCTGAAGATGGCGAGAAACCTCACGCGCTCCAGCAGCGGGTGGCGCCCGCTCTGCGCCTGCTCCAAGACCCGGCGGTTGAAGGCGAGCCAGCTCAGCTCGCGGTTGAAATAGGCGGCCTTTTCCGGCTTGGCCGGCGGGGCCACGGGATTCGCGCGGGCAACCGGGATGATGACGCGTTCGTCGTCAGCCGGGGGATTGCCCACAGCCTTAACGGCACCGCTTCGTCTGGAACCGTTTGAGCGGCCCAGAGTTGGGCGGATGGTACCGGGACGTGGGGGCAAGTGGGCCATGATGAGCGGTGAGAGCAAAAGCAGCACCAATCTGCCTGAATCTGACTGCTAAACGAGCCTTTAGTGTCCCGTCACTTGGATGTAACAATCCAGGCGCCGGCGGGGCGCAAAATCACCGACAAAGCGCGTCTCTGCTTAAAAGTGACGATCCACTCTGCTTCGCACGACGTTTTAAAGGGTATCGGCGAACTTGCCGTACACCGGCACGGATGTTCACTTGCACCATGGGCGACCTCAAATCCAAACGCCTGATCGTACTGAAGGGCTGGCTGTTTCTCGTCATCGCTTTGCTCGCGGGCATCGGCCTGGTCCTGGAAAATCCAACGTGGCAAACCGGGCTGCTGGTTCTCGTACTGGCATGGGCCTCGGCACGATTTTATTATTTTCTGTTTTATGTGCTGGAGAAATACGTCGATCCGGGCCTGCACTACGCGGGGGTGCTCGACCAAGTGAAGGCGTTGCTGCGCCGGCGGCGAAAGCCGTGAGGCGGGGGGTGTAGGCCAGGTCGTTGACCTGGCTGCCAGCTCAGGGAGCTGGCCTACAGGGGAATGCGGCGTCCCCAAGGCAATTGTAGGGGCGTCCCTGGTGGACGCCTGCCGGCGTCGGGCAAGCCCTCCCTAGATGGAGACCTCTCAGGTCGCGCGGGGGAGCAGGTAGTAGGGCTGGTTGGCGAGATTGGCGGCGAAGCCGGGAAACAGGGCCGGCACTTCGGTGCCGTGGTTCAGTTCGAAATAATACGTCAACGCGTAGGGCGAATTGGCATAATCGGCAGGGATGGTGGCGGTGAAGCCAGTTCCGTCGCGAACCATCGGAGCGGACTGCCACAGCTGAGCCTGGTTGGCGTGGCGGTAATGCAGCGTCGCTTCCTTGGGTAACGTCTGTCCGCCCGCAGGGGCGAGTGAGAGCACCACTGGCTGACCGGAACGAACCGACGCCAGAGGGGTGTGCGACACCCCCGGAGCCGGACGAGCCGGCGGCTGGCCTTGCACCAGCTTGATGAGCACGGCGGTTTTTTCCGGCGTAGGATTCGCCGCCGTCGCCGGGGCAATTTTGGCCTGCATCGCCACGATGTCGTCGTCAATCCGGGTGATGTGGTCCGCCCAATGGCCATGTTGATACCACGCATCGCCCCAGGACAGGTCAGCGACATACACCCCCTTGGTGACCTCGGCAACCTGGGCCCAGGCTTTGCGTGCCGATTGATAGCACTGCACGGCGGCATTTAGTGCGGTCCGGTCGCCCGTGCGCTCAAACAGCGCATAAAGCACGCCGGCCCGAAATTTTTGGCCGAAGAAGCGGCCGAGGCCCACCTGCGCCTGGACGTCGGTAGTGAAGCGACGGAAGATCGGTCCATTGGTCCCCCAGTCATCATGGAGCATTGCGGCGGCCAACTGTTCTTCGGCGGTCCGCGCCAGGCCTTCCAACCATTGCGCAACTTCCAAAGGCGTATATTTGCTGCCCGAAGTGTCTTTCAGCAGTCCATCGGCATAGTCGTCAATCCGGGCAAAAAGTTGCGGATCGAGCGGACTGACGCCGCCAAAGCGCCGGGGATCCATGGTGTCGTTGAACGGAGCCGCCCGTTCCGCGTTCACAATGGACATGTTTACATACACCTCGGGCCAATAATTGTTGTTGGAGGCCGATTCGAGGTGTGCGGTCGTCAGCAAAGGCAGGATCCGGCTCGCACTGCCGAGGGAAATCCCCGCCGCTACGGAACCGGAGCCGTAGTCCTGACGCAACTGCCGCTGCCAAGTTTCGGCCTTCGTGTCGGGGTTGTAAAACATCCGGCCCCAGAGCCGGTAACCGTAGCGATATTTTTCGAAATCACTGCCGCGTGCCCGCAACGCGGCATCCGCATAGCCATCGCGCCCGCCGGGCAGGCCCGAGCCTTTGCGACCCTTGAAGGACAGCGGGTCAAAAATCTCCGCGCCTTCGGTTCCGGCGAAGGAACCGGCCCGTGAATAGGCGGCGGCAAACACCGGGTCGCCCCACAGGAGCAGGCGTTGCGTGCCGGGCCAGATGCGGTGGTAAATGTCATATTTGCGGCCGGCGGCGATCAGGTCGCCATAGCCATAGCGCATGAAGCTGCGCGAGCCTTCACTGACCGTGTAGAGCCGGGTCCCGGGGACGCCGGTGGGCATTTCTTTCTGGCGGATGGCGGCCTGATGATACGGCAGCCCCATGTGTTCCGAGGAAAACTTCGGCGCAATGCTGAGCGGCATGCCCGTGGTCAGCGCCGCGTCAATCGTCGGCTGGTCCATGCCTTTGGCGTGCATGTCGAGCAGAACCTTGCGCCCGCTGAGGTTGAGGCCGCTGAAGATGGTTTTCCACAGGTCATAGCTGCCCTCGGGCACACCGCTTTCCCCGTGGATGCGGTAGGTGACACAGGTGATATTGGGACACTCCTTGAGGATGAGCGCCAGGGCATCGCGGCAATAGGGCGCCTGCGTCTGGTTCGTCAGGCCGGTGATGAGGTGGTTCGCATTGGGGCTGTTCGGCCATTCGAAGGAGTGCGTCCAGAGGCCCATCTGAAAGTCCAGCCCGCGCGCGGCGGCCTCGTCACTGATGAAGCGCAACATGGCCAGGTTGTTATCGCGCTCGGCATCGGGGAGGTTGGTCGCCCGCACGTTGTAGCCCGGCACGGCGACGAGGAACGGATAGGAGAAATGCAGGTAGCCGTCGCGCAGGCCGAGCCCGCCTTCGTAGCCGCCGTCGTAGCCGAGGCCGAAGGAGAGGTTGAGACGGTTGAAGCGGTTGGTGGCCAGCATCGAGAGGTAGCTCGTCCAGAACGCGCGGTCGTTGAACCAGCCCTTGTCCTCCACATCGCTGACAAAAAGGCGGATGGCGCTGCGAATCCGGTTGGCCGGCTGCTCGGTGACCGCCGTGGCGAACACGTCGGAGCCGAGCGCGGCGGCATCGGCGAGCTCCGTGAGGGCGTAGGACAGACCGCGCGCGTCGCGCCCCTGGGCAAACAGCGCCGAGCGCGTGCCGATGAAGCCCGGCCCGATGGCGAGTGACTCGGCCGCCGCGGGCAGGCTCGAACGGTAGCCGCCGGCCAGGGCCGGTGGGATCACCGGACCCGACGCCACGACGCAGAAATCTCCCGGTCGGGCCTCGTCAAGCCGGCCGACAACCCGGACATCAAACCCGCGCCCGGCCAATGCCATCCGCAGTTCCTCGGTGGCCCAGCGCGCCGCCGGCGCGGCCACCACCTGGTCGGCGGGGTCACGGATGATCACAATGCCCCGGCATGAGGCGGCGGCAGCACT
>CAIXIZ010000061.1 GCA_903919625.1 uncultured Verrucomicrobiota bacterium | reverse complement strand
CGGCGAAATCTCCGCCTCCACCCAGGTGAAGCTGCTGCGGTTTCTCGAAACCAAGGCCATCGAGCGGGTGGGGGGCAACAAGCCGCTCGAGCTCGACGTGCGGCTCGTGGCCGCGACCAACCGCACCCTGGATCAGCTCGTGCGCGAGGGCAAATTTCGCGAGGACCTGTTTTTCCGGCTCAACGTCGTGCGCCTCACCATGCCGCCCCTGCGCGAACGCACGGAGGACATCCCCTTGCTGCTGGCGCATTACCTGGCATTTTTTGCCGCCGAGAACGGAGTCGAGACGCCGGCGGTCGAGCCGGGGGCGCTGCGGTACCTGACGGCATATGCCTGGCCGGGCAACATCCGTGAGCTCCGGAATTTTTGCGAAAATGCCGTGGTGCTGCGGCGTGGCGGCCGGCTGACGGAATACGATCTGGAACCGAAATTTCGCGGTGAGGGGCCGGGACTGATGCCCCTTTCCAACGCCACCTCCCCGCCGGCGCAACCGGGCGCTTCGGCCGGTTTGGCCGCCGGCAGTTCGCTGTCGGTCGCCGACAACGAGAAACGGCTGTTGCGGGAAGCCCTCATCAAGGCGCGCGGCAGCCGCACCGACGCGGCCAAACTGATGGGGGTGAGCCGCCGCACCCTGCACCGCAAGCTGGCCCAGTGGCCGGAACTCGACGTGGTCGACAAATAGGCGAGGGTCTTCCGGAGGCAGCCATCACTGTGCCGGCCGGGCACGATTTTCCGCCGGCGCACGAATCAGCTTCCCTCGGGCACGGCGCGAAGTAACCTGTCCGGCTGCCTCACATGCGCCGTTTCATTGCTCTCCTTGCCTGGCTGCTGGTCGCCGGACCGCTTGGCGCCGCCGACCTTTCCGTCGTCGGTTCCGACCTGCTGGGCGAAAAATTTTCCGCCGGGATGATGGCATTTGCCAAACGGGCCGGCCTGCCGCTCCGGCTCGAGTTTACGGGCAGCCGGGCGGGGGCGGAAACCATGCAGCAGGGCAAGGCCGATCTTGCCCTGCTGGTTTATGCCCCGGATGAATTGCCGCCGGGGCCGCCGCTTGTGGTCCGGACCGTGGCCTGGCATACGGCGGTGGTGGTGGTGCCAAAGACGATGCCGCTGGAGGAGATTTCTTACCGGGAACTGCAGGGCATCTTTGGGGAGAACCAGGGGCTCAGTCTCAGGCGCTGGTCCGATCTGGGCGTAACCGGGGAATGGGCGGGCCGGCCGATCGTGCCGGTAATGGGTGGTCCGGGTGGCGGGTTGGCGGGCGACCTGTTCCGGGCCAGGCTGCCGGTGCCCAGGCTGCTCGGGGTGGTGCACGTCGAGCCGGATCCGACGGCGGCGCTCCGGCGCCTCGGGGGCAAGGAAGGCGGCATCGCGATCCTGCCGATGCCACCGGTCCAGGCGGAGTTCAAGGTGCTGCCGGTGGCGGCGCATCCCCGCGACCGGGCATTTTTGCCCACGGCGGACAATATTTTCACGGGCGACTATCCGCTCCGCCTGCCGCTAAACGTGGTGTTCCGGGCTGATGCGGCCAGGCGACTCCTGCCGCTGCTGCGGTTTCTGTACAGCGAAGAGGCTGTGGCGCTGTGGCAGGAGGCGCAACTGATGGCGCTGCCCCCGCAGGCGCGGGCGGGGCAGGTGACCGAGTTCGAGGGGATGTGAAAAAAGCGGTTGACGCGCCTTAGGAGCGCCGGTTTGCTGCCCCCTGGTTTTCGCAGGCGTAGCTCAGTTGGTAGAGCACCACCTTGCCAAGGTGGACGTCGAGAGTTCGAGTCTCTTCGCCTGCTCCATTTCAGACAAGCGGCTGGACACGTCCCCAGCCGCTTTTTTGCGGCCTAATGCGACAGCTTCAGGGTTTTGCAAAACTCGGTTGGATTGACCCGCCGCGACAGCACGCGACACGAAATGACCTGAAAAGTCCCCTGCGTGTGCAGCATTCTGTGCATCCGATTTGGGACGGGTGAGAGAGGGCAGGGTGGCCTTCTATTGGTGCTCTGCATTTAGCCATGTAGTTCAGCTTGCCATCAGCACATCCGGGCGGCGGCGGGCGATGTCCAGCAGGCGCAGGGCCGCGCCGGTCGGCTTGCGCCGGCCTGTCTCCCAGCTCACCGCCGTCACGGCAGGGATGTTCAGCATCGCGGCGAATACCGGCTGACTGACGTTGAGCCGCGTGCGAATGGACTTGATCTCGCGCGGACGGATGCCGCGGATTGCGGAGGGCATCGGCAGCGTCTTGCTGCGCAGTGTGACTTTCTTTGTGCCGGACAGGTGCCCGGCGAGGCTTTCAACGCTGCCGACGAGTTCATCGGCGTTGAATTCAATTTCTTTGGTTTTCATGGTAAAATTCGCGCTTGATGGTTTCAACTGCCGCCTTGAGCCGCCGCTCCTGGTCGGGCGTCAGGTTTTCGGATTTGGCCTTCGTGTAGGTGTAGAAAAAGATGACGGTGTGGTGTTGCGGCAGGTGCAGATAAATCACCCGCGCGCCGCCTTGCTTGCCCCGGCCTGGCAGGGCCATGCGGATTTTGCGCAGGCCGTGCAGGCGCGGGATGAGGTCGCCCTTGGCCGGATTTTGCAGGAGGTCGTTTTGCAGACGGTTGAGAAAATGGTCATCGGCGATTTGCAGGACTTGCGCCGTGAAGAGCGGCAGCTAAATAAAGGTAAGCTTCATATACTATTACAGAGTAATGGGGAAATTCACGGAGAAGTCAACCGTTTTTTTTCATTTTTCTGAGGATGCACGACACAGGCGGCGACCGGCCTGGCGGAGCGACCAGGCATGGCATGATTGGATCAATTCAATCTCGATAATGCGGAGCTTGCCAGGAATGGGAGGCTCATCATCGTGATCTTCAACCGAGGAAAAGGTCATGCGTTCCAACTCTGAAATCCACGAAAATTTCCACCCTGACGCCCGCGCAGTTGTGCACCAAGGCGATTGCATCGGGCTGCTCGCCACCATCCCCGATGAGTCAATTCAGCTGATCGTCACTTCACCACCCTACAATCTTGGCAAGAGCTACCGTGGTGCTGGGGCCACTGCCATTCCAGGTACAGGCGGGGCAGGATCTGATGACCAACCCGGCTTTGTTGAGCCGCGATGTGCAGACCATGATTGAACCTCAGCAATCGCGCAACGTGCTCGTATTTGTCAAAGTCAGCCTCATAGATCACAATGACACCGGCGTAAAAGCCAACCGACCGCCCCCGACCAGCAAAGTTTACGTCATCCCTGCCACCCCACCCGTGATTCCTGGCAGCGGGCAACCCTGATGAATATGTCCCAACTTCCCTGAGCTCACGCGTAGGGTTCCCTCATGCTCGTAGCCCGCCTCGGGAGAGGCGGGAGATTGCCTATGAGGGTGGGGGCACCGTTACCGGGCGAAGTGACCGGCTGCCCGGCTCTCCCGGGCCGTATAGGCAGTCCGCCAGCCACCGCCCCAAATTCTGTTTGCCGCCTGCGGGCTTGCCCGGTTTGGTTGGCCGCTTGCCACCGTCCACCATGCCCATGCACCGTTCCCATCACTGCGCCCAGCTTACTTCCGCCCACCTCGGCGCCTCCGTTGCCCTCGCCGGCTGGGTGGACACCATCCGCGACCAGGGCGGCATCATCTTTGTGGACCTGCGCGACCGCGAGGGTGTCACCCAGATCAAGCTCGAGCCGCATGACAACGCCGCCCTCGGCGAGCAGCTCAAGCACCTGAAGCCGGAGTCGGTCATTGGTGTGGCGGGCACGGTCACACGCCGCCCGGCCGGCACCGAAAACAAATCGCTCCCGACCGGTGAGATTGAGATCGAGGCGACGTCACTGGAAATTCACAATATCTCCGAGACCCCGCCATTCCCGCTCGACGACGCGGGCGGCGACAAGGTCAACGAAGACCTGCGTCTTACCTATCGCTACCTCGACCTGCGCCGGCCGAAGATGCGGAAAAACCTCCTGGTGCGCCACCGCGCCTCGAAGTCCATCCGCGATTATTTCGACGCGGCCGGTTTCATTGAGGTCGAGACCCCGGCATTGTTCAAAAGCACCCCCGAAGGCGCGCGCGAGTATCTGGTGCCGTCGCGCATCCATCCGGGCGAGTTTTACGCCCTCTCGCAGTCGCCGCAGCAGTTCAAGCAGATCCTCATGGTCGCGGGCGTGGAGAAATATTTTCAGATCGCCCGCTGTTTCCGCGACGAGGATTTGCGCGCCGACCGCCAGATGGAGTTCACCCAGGTGGACGTCGAGGCGTCGTTTGTCACACGGGAGGACATCTACGCGCTCTTTGAAGGGATGCTGAAAAAGCTCTGGAAGGACGTGCTCGGCACCGAAGTCGCGACGCCGTTTCTGCGCCTGCCGTTTGCCGACGCGATGAACCGTTTCGGCGTGGACAAGCCCGACCTGCGCTTCGGGCTGGAGCTGGCGGACTTTACGGAGCTGTTCAAGACCTCAGGGTTCAAGGTCTTTGCGTCCGCCGCGACCAGCGGCGGCGGGGCGGTGAAGGCGTTCAACGCCAAAGGCCTCGCCGACCTGACGCAGGGCGAATTGAAGAGCCTCGAGGAGATTGCGAAATCCCTCGGCGCCAAAGGCCTGGCTTTCATCAAGGTCGAGGGCGGCGAGTGGAAGTCGCCCATCGTGAAATTTTTCTCCGAGGCGGAGAAGGCCGCGCTCACCGCGCAGCTCGGCATCAGCGAGGGCGACATGGTGTTCTTTGCGGCCGCGCCGTGGGAAAAGGCCTGCGCGATCCTGGGCCGAATCCGGCTGGAGGCGGCGGCGCTGCTCCAGAAACGCGGCAAGCTCACCATCCGGCACGATGACTGGAAATTTCTCTGGGTCGTGGATTTCCCGCTGATGAGCCATGACGAGGCGGAAAACCGCTATGTCGCCACGCACCATCCGTTCACCGCACCGGTGGCGGAGGACGCCGCGCTGCTCGACACTGATCCCAGGAAAGTGCGCGGCCAGCACTACGACGTAGTACTGAACGGCATGGAACTGGGCGGCGGCTCCATCCGCATCCACCAGCCCGCGCTCCAAAAGAAGGTGTTTGAGGAAGTCTTAAAAATCCCCGCCGAGGTGGTGGAGAGCCGCTTTGGCTACATGCTCAGGGCCTTCACCTTTGGCGCGCCGCCGCACGGCGGCATCGCCTTTGGCCTCGACCGGATGTGCGCGCTGCTGTGCGGCACGACCAGCATCCGCGACGTCATTGCCTTTCCGAAAACGCAAAAGGGGCAGGACCTGATGGCGCAAAGCCCCACGCCCGTCACCGCCCGCCAGCTCCGGGAGCTGCACATTGCGACGGTGATTCCGCCGGTGTAAGCCGGCGGGGCAGGGGACGCCCCATCGGTGGGCGGCCTGCGCCCGCGGCCGGTCACAATTGCAAGGGCAGCCCGATTTCGATGATCTGGGTGGGGGTGATCCGGTAATAGTCCTTCGCGGGACGGGCGTTGCGGCTGAGCAAACCGTAGAAGCGTTTTTCCCATTCCCACATGCGGGCGTTGCCGCCGGTGATGATCATTTCGCGGTTGAAGATGAAGGTCGCGGTGCGGGGCACGATGGGCACGCCCTGCTCCTTGATGCGGTCCATGAGCACGCCGACGTCGGGCGACTCCATGTAGCCGTAATGGCCGACGGCCCGCCAGATGCCCTCGCCGATCTCACGCAGGACGAGCTGACCGGCGACGGGGACGGTGGGCACGTCCTCGGTGAGGATGCTGAGCAGCACGACGGTTTTATGGAGACAACGGTTGGCCTTGACGTGATGGAGCAGCGCGATGGGCGTGCCGGTCGGAGAACCCACCATAAACACCGCGGCACCGGGCACCCGCACGATATGTTTGCTTTGGGCGATGCCGATCAGCTCGGATTCGGTGACATTGTTGCCATACACCCGGATGAAAATTTCCTCCCGGCCGGATTTCCAGGTGTGCATGATGGCCAAAATGGCGGCACCGATGGCGAGAGGAAACCAGCCGCCTTCGGCGATCTTGTCGGCATTGGCGGCGAAAAACGCCACATCGACGAGCAGAAACAGGCCGCACAGCGGCCCGGCGAGCGCAGGCGACCATTGCCAGCGGCGCCGGGCCACGATGAAAAATGCCACCGTGGTGATGCCCATCGTGCCGGTCACGGCGATGCCATAGGCGGAGGCCAGGGCATCGCTGCTTTTGAACAGCAGGGTGGTGAAGATGCAGCCGACCGCGAGGAGCGTGTTGACCAAGGGGACGTAAATCTGGCCGGACAGCTCGGCATTGGTATAGTTGATTTTCAGGCGCGGGAAATAGCCCAGCTGGATGGCCTGCCGGGTGAGCGAGTAGGCGCCGGAGATGAGCGCCTGGCTGGCGATGATGGCGGCGACAATGGACAGCCCCGTCAGCACCGCGCGGCCGACCCCGGCGGGCGCCAGCACAAAGAACGGGTTTTCCGTCGTGCCCGGATGCGCGAGCACATACGCCCCCTGGCCGAAATAATTCAGGGCGAGGCCGGGAAACGCCGCCCCATACCAGGCCAGGGAAATATAGCGCCGGCCGAAGTGGCCCATGTCGGCATACAGCGCCTCGGCCCCGGTGATCGCCAGCACCACAGCGCCGAGGAGCGCGGAGATTTCCAACGGCCGGTGCCGCAGCAAGGCCAGGCCATGGCGCGGGTCGAGCGCGTGCACCACCCCGGGGTAGTCCGCAATGTGCCAGAGGCCGAGCAGCGCGAGGACCCCGAACCAGACCAGCATGACCGGACCAAACACGTCGCCGATCTGCTTGGTGCCCTTGTGCTGAAACCAGAAAAGTCCGGCGAGAATGACACAGGCCAGCCAGGTGATTTTCCATTGCGCGAGTCCGGGGTCGATGGCCTTGAAGCCTTCGGCGGCGCCCAGCACCGAGATGGCCGGGGTGATGATGCCATCGCCGTAGAGCAACGCGGCGCCAATCAGGATCATCACGACCGCCGCGCCGAGTCCGTGGCGCGGGGCAGGAGCCGAGTCATTTTTGGCGGCGGCCGCGGAGATCCGGCTGGCGTGGATCAGCGCGAGCAACGCGAAGATGCCGCCCTCCCCCTGATTGTCCGCCTTGGTGATAAAAGTGAGATACTTGACGCTCACCACGAGCATGAGCGACCAGAAGATCAGTGAGAGCACGCCAAGCACGCCGTCGGACTGCGAGACCCCGGCCGGCAAATGGCTGAGGCATTCCCGCATGGTGTAGAGCGGGCTTGTCCCGATGTCCCCAAAAACCACCCCGAGCGCGCCGAGCGCCAGCGCGGCCTGGGCGCGCGGACTGAGTTTCGCGGACTGATGGGTGCTCATGCGGAAGTCAGATGCTTGGGCAAGGGATGAAGGGCTCCAAGCAATTTTGCAGCCAAGCTGTGAGAAACGTGCCCGTTTCGCGGCGGGCATTGGCGCTGGGTGAATTTGGCCCCGGCCCGCCGGCGCCGGAATTTTTTTGGGCCGGCCGGTGTTGGCACACCAATTGCTAAAATCCCGCCGTCGCTTGACGGTCAGCCTGCCGCCAGATTGAATCCGCCCGCGCCAGCCATGAAACCAACCGCACCCTTCCTGTTCCCCCCCTTTGCCGTCCGGCCCTGCCCAACTTCCCTGTCCGCCCCGGCAAAATTTTTTTAGCAACCCACCCGCCCCGGAAATTTACCATGAAGCTCATCATCGCGATCATCAAACCATTCAAACTTGACGAAGTGAAGGAGGCGCTGGCCGTGGCCGGTGTCGAAGGCATGACCGTCAGCGAGGTCAAAGGTTTCGGCCGGCAGAAAGGCCACACCGAGATCTACCGCGGCAGCGAGTACACCGTGGACTTCCTGCCCAAGGTGAAAATCGAGATCGCCGTGGCCGATGAGACCGCCGCCAAGGCCGTCGCGGCCATCACCGCCGCCGCCAAGACCGGCAAGATCGGCGACGGCAAAATTTTTGTGGTGGGACTCGACGAGGTGATCCGCATCCGCACGGAAGAGCGGGGCGAGACCGCGATCTGAGGCCGGCGGGGCAGAACGGTGGCGGCGTATTGCTCCGCCGGATATGCCGGCCCGACGCGTTTCCATGGCCGGAAACGGTTTCCGGCCCGGCCATCCTCCGCCTGACGGGCGGCCGATCAGTCCCCGCCGGGGCATTCAGGGGGGCGGGGCGGTTTCGGACGCCGGGTGAAACCGCCGTCTGTGCCGCAAGCATGGCAATGGCCTGGACCTCAGGTTGCAATCAGGCTGTGGCTTTGCCCTGATTTTCAAAGAAAAGTGAAAACAGCCGTGCTCTGGCATCGCGATTGCTGACTGCGGCCGGATTCCACCCCAAAGTCCGCGACTTGAGGTGACACCTTCATGCCCATGATGATTTTCCCACGCCTGCTGGCCAGTGCCGGCCCCGATGTTCCTTTGTGGCTCAGCCTGCCCTTCGGCCTGCTGCTGCTGCTGATTGCGACGATGCCCCTGTCGCCGCCGGGCGTGAAGCATCTTTGGGACAAATTTTACCACCTGATTGCGATTGGGCTGGGAGCAGTGGTGGCGGCGGCATATCTGGCGACCATCACGGGCGGCGGCACCGCGCTCCGGCACACGTTGGAGGACTATCTTTCGTTCATCGCCCTCGTCGGATCGTTGTTTGTGGTCGCAGGCGGCATCCACCTCAAGGTGAAGGGCGAGGCCACGCCGTTGGAGAACCTCATTTTCCTGCTGGTGGGAGCGGTTGTCGCCAATGTCATTGGCACCACCGGCGCATCCATGGTGCTCATCCGGCCATGGATCCGGATGAACAAAATCCGCCTCAGCCCGTACCATGTGGTGTTCTTCATTTTTATCATCTCCAACGTCGGGGGTGCCCTTACGCCGGTGGGTGATCCGCCGCTGTTCCTGGGCTACCTCCGGGGAGTGCCGTTTTTCTGGCTGGTCGGGCAGGTGGCCGTGCAATGGCTGGTGACGCTCGGCGCCATTCTTGCCGTGTTCTGGGTGTTTGATGCCCGGAGCTTTGCCCGGATGCCGGCCCGGCTCCGCCATGAGGCGGAGCAGCCGGACACCTGGCGTTTCGACGGCATCGTCAATGTGCCCCTGTTGCTGGTCATCATCGGGGCGGTGTTCCTGCCGGAGCGTTTTTTCCTGCGTGAACTCGTGATGCTCGGTGCGGCGGTGGCGAGCTTTCGCCTTACGCCCAAGGACGTGCATGCCGCGAACCATTTTTCCTTCGGCCCGATCAAGGAAGTCGCCTGGCTGTTCGCGGGGATATTTCTCACGATGATGCCCGCGCTGGGCTACCTGGCGGCCCATGGCCAGGAGTTTGGCTTCACCGGCCCCCTGGCGTACTATTTTGCGAGCGGCGCGCTTTCGTCGGTGCTGGACAACGCTCCGACCTATGCCAACTTTTTCCAACTGGCGCAAACCACGGCCGCCGCACCCGACACCGCCACGCTGCTCGCGCTCCACCCGCTTTTTGTCGTCGGCGTAAGCCTCGGCTCGGTGTTTTTCGGCGCGATGACCTACATCGGCAACGGCCCCAATTTCATGGTGAAGTCCATTGCCCAGGATGCCGGGGTCCATTGCCCGTCATTCTTCGGTTACATCTTCAAGTACAGTCTGCCGGTCCTGCTCCCCATTCTTGCCCTCGTCGGCTGGTGGTTTTTGCACCAATAACCGCCCTGGCGGTGCAGGCAGCTGGCCCGCACGGCAGGATGCTTGAGGGCGGTTTGATAAAAAATTTATCCTCGCGTCTTGGTCCGGCGACAAGTGCCGGCGGCACGGTCCTGCATAACTGAATCATTTTAAGCAGGAAGAGGGAGCTTGGTCGTCAACGGCTGGACTGTTCAGGTCTGTTCTGGCCGGCCATTGGCCCTATAACGGCCGGAATAAAATCCCGCAAATAATTGCGCTTATGCCTGATAATGAGGGAGAAGAATTGATCCTTAAATATATTATTTATGAATATTGGCCTGTGTCCGACTTGGCACAACGACTGCTAAATGAGGGGTGCTCCAGGCAGCACTTAGAACCTGCCATAGTTTGGGTGTTACCTGGCGCACTTCCACGCGTGCATTCAGTCCGTATGTGCGTGGGGAAGTCCACTAACCTGCAATCAAACGCTAAGCCAACACGACCATGACAAAACGCCTTCTCGACCCTCATTGGTGGCGCATCGCCCTATTTGGGCTCGCACTGTTCTCCAGCAGCCTTGGAACTTCCGTGCTGCGCGCTGACGATCCCAAGCCGGATCCGGCAGGTACTGCCACCGGGGGTATCGCCGACGCGCAGTCACCCGCCGGCATGTTTGTCGTCAGCGAGCCCGCCAAGCTCTCCGACGACGACGCCAAAGACAAAGACAAGAAAAAGGCGTACGACGACGCAAAGAAGGCGTTCGACGATTACACCACCCAGGCGAAGACGGAGCCGCTCGCCCTCAAGCTCGCCGACTCGGTGGGCCACAACCGGGTGGCGATCAACTTCATGTGGACGCTCATCACGGGCTTCCTCGTGATGTTCATGCAGGCGGGCTTCGCGCTCGTTGAAACCGGGCTGTGTCGGGCGAAAAACTCGAGCCACACCATGGCGATGAACTTCATGATTTACCCGCTCGGCATGCTGGGCTTCTACCTGTGTGGATTTGCCTTCATGTTCGGCGGCATGGCCGATCCGAACTCACCCAGCGGCGGCGGCATCGCCACCATGGGCGGTTACGCCGGCCTGAACAGCGAGTTCGGCATCCACCTGTTCGGGAAATTCTTCGGCCTGTTCGGCACGAAGGGCTTCCTGCTCCAGGGGGTGGGCTATGACACGGCGGCGTTTGCGCTCTTCCTCTTCCAGATGGTGTTCATGG
>CAIXIZ010000060.1 GCA_903919625.1 uncultured Verrucomicrobiota bacterium | reverse complement strand
TGTCCAGGGGGCTCTGCATCGGGGGGTAACTGCGGGGGGCGCCGCCGGCCCGGCCGGGGGCGGACGCCCCGGCCGGAAGCTGACCGCTTCGCCCGAGGTGGACTGTTGACCAACATACCCGCTCGACAACCGCCGGCCGCCCCGCATTGCTGCGGGAGTCCGTCGTTCTTTTTCCATCGTTCCAGGCAGCGGGAAAGGCCGTGAAAACCGGCCACAGTTGCGCTGCGGTAACGCATCAGTCCAGACCTCCACCGTGCGGCGGCGCACGGGCAGGCCAGTCGGCAGCAGCCGGCGAAGGCGGGGGCGAGGCAGCGCGGGACGTGCAAGTTTTACGGGACAGGTTTGCCAGCAAAAGGAATCGCCTGCGGTTCCTTTCACCTGGCGCCGGTCACCGGTCGCTTGCGCACCCTGTGCACAAATGCGGAGTCCGAACATCCGTCCTGGGATCCTCACGCGTTGGGCGCGAATTTTTTGCGCGCGCCCACCCGCGAAATCTTCATCGCAAATGTGAAGCGTGAGAGCATCGCCCGTCCCGGTCTCCGGCGAGGGGTGTCTGCTCTTGCCACCCCAGGAGAGACACCACCATGCCCAGCATTATCCTGCCGGCCCGCCTCGCGGGACGGTTTTTCATCCTCGTCAGCGCCCTGGCTTTCGTCGCCGGAGGGCGTGCCCAATCCCCGGCCACGCCGGCCGACGCGCCGCCCGCGCAACTCCCCCCGCAGATCGTGACCGCGACGCGCATCCCGACACTGGCGGAGCAGACCGCCGCCGCCGTCACCGTCATCACCCGCGCCGAGCTGGAGCAGGCGCAGCTCGGCGACGCGCTCTCGGCGCTCAAGACCGTGCCGGGCCTCAACATCGCCGACAACGGCATGCCCGGCCAGACCGCCGGCGTTTTCCTGCGCGGCACGGAATCGCGCCACACCGTGATCCTGCTCGACGGCCACCGGCTGCCCACGGGGTTGCAACGCTACTTTGACCTGGGGTTTTTCCCGCTCGCCAACCTTGACCGCATCGAGGTCGTGCGCGGCCCGCTCGGTTCGACGCAAGGCGGTGGCGCCATCGGCGGGGCGATCAACTTCATCACGCGGCGCGACGCGACGGACGGGCTGACCGGCCAGGCCGACGGCGAATACGGCACCTTTGACACCCGCAGCACCGGGCTGGGCGTCTCCGCCGCAAAAGACGGCTGGTCGGCCAATGTGGGCGCCAATTATCTCACGACCAACAACGAGCGCCCGAACAGCGCGTTCACCTCGACGAGCACGCTCGACACGTTTGGCTGGGACATCACCCCCCATGCCCGGCTGGAATTGCTCGCCGGCTACCTGCACCGTGACGGCGGCACTCCCGGCAGCGGCACCCAGACCACGGCGGCCGACCTGGACGAGAGCCTGGAGCAGAAACTTGGCTTTCTCGCCCCCAGCCTCACGCTCGACTCCGGGCCGTGGACCCAGACGCTTAATTTTTCCTACGCGCACCAACAGACCGTCGCCGACAAGACCCAGTTCACCTCGGACAACATCACGACGGTCGTGACCCGCAGCCTGACGTATCAGGCTGAATATCGCCCCAACGCGACCGTGGCCGTGGAGGCGGGCGTGGAGCGCGACTGGCAGGACATTGGTTTCGTGCCGACCAACGGCAACACCGCGCTGCCCTTTCAACGCAACGAACGCGAGGACGCGCTGTTCGGCGGCGCACAGTGGCAGCCGCTGGCCGGGCTGAGCCTGCTGGCCTCGGCACGCCGCGACAGGTACGACGCGTTCTACGGCTCGGCCAACACCTGGCGCTACGGCGCAAGCTACCGGTTGCCCACGACCGGCACGGTGTTGCACGCCTCGGATGGCACCGCCTTCGCCGCGCCGGAAATCCAGAACTTTGTGGATTTCGGTTTAGGCGCGCTCGCGACGACGCTGCGGCCCGAGCGTTCGCGCGGGCAGGAGGTCGGCATCACCCAGGAGCTCGGCCGGCTCACCTTCGGGTCCACGGCCTTTCAGAGCACCACCCGCGATCTGGCGCAGTTCGACAGCATCAGTTTCACCGTGCAAAACATCGGCCTCGCCAAAATGAGCGGGGTGGAGAATTTCGCGGAATACCGCTTCGGCATCGCCGGCGTGCTGCGGCTGAACTACACTTACCTTTCCGCGCGCGACGAGGTCGGCCACAAACCGCTCGCCCTGCGCCCACGCCACACCGTCAGTGCCGAGGTGCATGACGAGCTCACCCGGGGCTGGACGCTCGGGGCCGGCGTACGCGGCGTAGCCGACCGCGAGGACGGCTTCCCGCAAAAAAAGGCCGAGGACTATTTCGTGGCGCGCGTCTTCACCCAATATGAGGTACGGAAAAACCTGCAGCTGAAGCTGCGCGTGGAAAACCTGTTCAACGAACAGTACGCCGAGGTCGCGGGCTTCCCCGCCCTGTCGCGCGGCATCTACGGCAGCGTTGAATGGCGCTTCTGATTCCGCCACGCTCCGGCCCATGCAACGCCCGCCCCGCCCGCCCGCCTGCCTCCGTGTCATCGCGGGAGCGCTGGCGTTCGCCCTCGGGCTCGGCGCAACCGGGGTGGCCGCGCCCGCCCCTCCGCCAGTGCGCGTCGTGTCGCAGACCGTGGGGACCGACGAACTGCTGGTGGCCGTCGCCGCACCCGGCCAGGTCGCGGCGCTCAGCCACCTCGCACGCGACCCGGTTTTCTCGGTGATCGCGGCGGAAGCGGGGAAATTTCCGCAAATTGCCTCCGGTGACGCGGAAACTATCCTCAAATTCTCCCCCACCCTGGTGCTCGTCGCCGACTACAGCCGCGCCGAGCTCGTCGCGCAGGTGCGCCGCGCCGGGGTCCGCGTGCTGGTCTTTGACCATTACCAGACGCTCGATGACGCCTTTGCCAATCTCCGCCTCCTCGGTCGCGAACTTGGTCCGGACGCCAGCGCCCGTGCCGAACGGATCATCGCCGACGGACAGGCGCGGATGCGCGTGCTGGCGGAAAAATTGCGCGGGGCAACACCGGTGCGGGTGCTGGCGCCGTCCACTTACGGAGTGGTCGGCGGCGCCGGCACGACGTTTCAGGACCTCTGCGACCATGCGGGCGCGACCAATCTCGCAACCACCCTCGGCCATCTGACGGGGCATGCCGCTCCGCCCAACGAGCAGATGCTCACCTGGCCGGTCGACCGTCTCGTGGTTTCCGGAACGAGTGTGGCGACTGCACTCGCCCCCTTTCGCTCCCTGCCGCCCTACCAGTTCATGCCGGCCGTGCGCGAAGGCCGCGCCGTGCTGATCGACGAATGCCTGCTGAGCTGCGTGACGCACCACCGCATCGAAGGCTACGAGCAACTGGCCCGGGCGCTCCACCCGGAGCTCTTTAAGTGAACCTGACCCCCGCCGCTTCCACCCGCCGGGCGCGCGCCGTGTTTCCGGCGGTGCTGCTGCTGCTCGCCGCGCTCATCATCGTCGCGCTCTTGGTGGGCGACGTGCCGCTGTCGCCCGCCGAGATCTGGGCCGGGTTGTGCCGGCAGGATGCCCATGCGGCCACCATTATCTGGGATCTCCGCGTGCCGCGCCTGCTGGTGGCGATGGCCGTCGGTGCGGCGCTGTCTGCCAGCGGACTGGTGATGCAGGCGTATTTTCGCAACAGTCTCGCCAGCCCTGACCTGCTCGGAGTGAGCGGGGGCGGCACCGCCGGCGCGGTGATTGCGATTGGCACCGGCTGGGCGTCGGCGTCGTTGCTGGTGCTACCGATGATGGCGGTGCTGGGATCGCTCGCGGCCACCGGCGCGGTGCTCATTCTCGCCCGGCGCGGCACAGGTCCGGAGCGGCTGCTGCTGGCGGGGATCGCGCTCAATGCCCTGCTCGGGGCAGTCACAGGCTATGTGCTCACCAACTTCACCGTGTCCTATGAGCGCAACGCGCAGATTATCTTCTGGATGCTCGGCGGTCTGGAGGATCGGGGATGGAAGCACGTTTGGATGGCCGCGCCGATCCCGCTGGCCGCCGCGCTGCTGTGGCCGCTGGGCCGGCCCATGGACCTGCTCAGCCTGGGGGCCGACGAAGCCCAAAGCCTCGGGGTGGATGTGCGCGCGCTGCGCCGCCGGCTGCTCGCACTGGCCACCGTCATGACCGCGCTCGCCACGGCGGTCGCCGGCACGGTGGGTTTTGTCGGACTCGTCGTGCCGCACGTGCTGCGCCTGCTGGTCGGGCCGGAGCACCGGCGGCTCGTGCCGCTCGCGCTTGCCGGCGGCGCCACCTTTGTGCTCGCCTGCGACCTGCTCGGCCATCTGGCGGGGTTGCGCGTGGGCATTGTCACCGCCCTGGTGGGCGGACCTTTTTTTCTCTGGCTCCTGCGCCGCGCCCCATGAACGCCCTCGAGCTCGACCACGCCACCGTGCCCGGCCGGCTCACCGACGTGAGCCTGGCGCTGCCGGCGGGCACGCTGGCGGGCCTCGTCGGACCCAACGGTTCCGGCAAATCCACCTTGCTGCAGATTGCAGCCGGCCTGCTGCCGCCCGGTGGCGACGTGCAGTGGGCGGCCCGGCCGGTGGCGGACATTCCCATGGCTGACCGGGGCCGGCTCGCCGCGTGGGTGCCGCAGGAGGCACGCTTTGAATTTGGCTTTACCGTGCGGTCCGTCGTGGCCCAGGGCCGCTTTGCCCACGGTGACGACGGTCACGGGGTTGACGACGCCCTGGCGCAGTTCGATCTCATGGCGCTCGCAGAACGGCCGGTGACGCGTCTCTCCGGCGGCGAGCGCCAGCGGGTGCTGCTGGCGCGCGCGCTGGCGACTGACGCGCCGCTGCAACTCTGGGACGAACCGCTCGCCGCCCTCGATGTGCGGCACGCGCTGGCCACGCTGCAACTGGCGCGGTCGCTCACGCGCGGCGGCAAAACCCTGTTGTTTTCCCTGCACGATCTGCGCGTCGCGCACTGTCTGGACCTCCTCATCGTGCTGCACGAGGGCCGCCGCCGTGCCATTGGTCCGCCGGCCACGGTGCTCACCCCGGCGCTGTTGCTCGAGGTTTTTGGCGTGCGCGCCAGCATCGCCCCCGACCTGATGCTGCAACTGCCATGAAACCCCAAACTCAGTTTAACCACGGATAGCACGGATGAACACGGATGGCAGAATCAAGCCGGGTCGAAGAAGACACGGAGGACGACCCACTGAGGACCCAGAGAAATTCTTCCGTGACCTCGGCTTGGTTCCGCGATGGGCTCAGTGTCCCAATCCGGTTGCCCCGGCGACGCCATCGTCGGCCGAGCCGTGGTCAAATTGAAACGAGAAACTCCATGAGCACTCCCCCCGCCGTCACCGAGGCCGAACATCGCGCCGCCATGCAGGCCTTGCAGTCCGAGATGGACGCGAAAATCCGCGCCGCCCAGGAAAAACGCGGCCTCGTCATCGTCCATACCGGCGACGGCAAGGGCAAAAGCACGGCGGCCTTTGGGATGCTTGCGCGCATGCTCGCCCATGGCCGGCGCTGCGCGGTCATCCAATTTATCAAAAGCGGCCACGACGCGGCTGAGCGCGTGCTGCGCGGGCCATTGCTGACCTGGCACAGCGTGGGCGGAGGCTTCACCTGGAACACCCAGGACCGCGCCGCCGACATCGCGCGCTGCCGCGAGGGTTGGACGCTCGCGACCGGTTATTTCCAAAATCCGGAGATTGATTTCGTCGTGCTCGACGAGCTCAACATCGTCCTCGGCTGCGATTACCTGCCCAAAGCCGAGGTGCTCGCCGCGCTGCGCGCGAAACGCCTGGCACAGCATGTGGTCATCACCGGCCGGGGCGCGCTGCCGGAACTGCTCGAACTGGCCGACCTGGCGACCGAAATGCGCGAGCTTAAGCACCCCTTTAAGGCCGGCGTAAAGGCGCAGGCCGGGATCGAATTTTGAAACGGTCAACCCAAACGCCGGCCATCTTTTACTTTCCTCATTCTCTTAAGCTTTTTCCGCTGCTGTGACTGAGAGGTCTGACGAATGAGCAGGAGGAGGAGAAAGAGAAAGATTAAGAGAAAGAGTAAGCGGAAGAGAAAGATTATGATAACCAGGCACCCATGAAAGCGCTCTCCATCCTTGGCACCTCGTCCAACGTGGGAAAAACGTGGATGGCGACCGCGCTGTGCGCGTGGCTGCGGCGGGAGGGGGTGCGCGTGGCGCCGTTCAAGGCGCAAAACATGTCCAACAACGCGTGGGTCACCCACGAGGGCGGGGAGATGGCGCGCGCCCAGGCGGTGCAGGCCGAGGCGTGCGGCCTGCGGCCGGTCGTCGCGATGAATCCCATCCTGCTCAAGCCGAGCGGGGGCAATGTGGCCCAGCTCATCGTGCTCGGCGAGGCGCG
>CAIXIZ010000059.1 GCA_903919625.1 uncultured Verrucomicrobiota bacterium | reverse complement strand
TATCTGGTCGGCAGCGGCTGGTCGTCCTACCAGAAAACCGGCGAGGTCTGCGGCCATCGCCTGCCCGCCGGCCTGCGCCAGGCCGACCGCCTGCCCGCCCCCCTGTTTACGCCCACCACCAAGGCGCCCAAGGGCCAGCATGACGAGCCGATCAACGACGCCCAGGGCGCCGCCGCCGTCGGCGCGGCGCTCTACGAAAAGGTGAAGGCCGCCAGCCTCGCGCTCTACCAACTGGGCCACGACCGGGCCGCGCAGGCCGGCATGATCCTGGCCGACACGAAGTTTGAGTTCGGCACCGATGCGGCCGGCAAACTCTACCTCATCGACGAGGTGCTCACGCCCGACTCCTCGCGCTACTGGCCCGCGGAGAGCTACGCGCCCAACCAGTCGCCCCCCAGCTATGACAAGCAGTTCGTGCGCGACCATCTGCTCGCCATCAAGTGGAACCAGTCTCCGCCCGCCCCGCGGCTCCCGGCCGAGGTCATCCGCCGCACCCAGGAAAAATATCTCGCTGCACTGAAGAATTTGCTGGGTTGAAAATCGCCCCTGCCCCGTCCGGTTTCTGCCTTATTGTGTCGGCGCAGCCCACCGATGAGTTCAGCGATAGGCCTCGCGGCGGTTGGCAATACGGATGACAAGCACTACGAGCCGATCGTCGTGAACTTCGTAAAGGATGCGGTGGTCGCCGACCCGTACCCGCCATACATTTTTCTCGCCGGCCAGCATCACGCAGCCGGGCGGGCGGGGTGTGACCATTAGCGCGTCAATCGTCTGCCCGATGCGCCGGCGAGTTTCGCGTCGAGACATTCGTCGAGCCAGTCCGCCGCCTTGGCCGACAGGCTGACGGCGTAGGGCTTCATGCCAGCTTGAAACGTTTTTTGGCCTCCGGCCACGGCACGGTCGGATGGGGATCGCGGCGGGCCTCGGCCACGGCGGCGCGGTCAGCGGCCTCCTCGCGGCGCTCGATTTCCGCGTCAACGTAGGCAAACACCTTGCTCCGTTCGCGGGCGGGCAGGGTTTCCAGCTGGCGAATCATCTGGTTCGCGGTCATGGGCGGAACGTCTCCAGCCACGGGCCGGAGCCAATCCTTGATGAAAGCAAAAAATGCGGCGGCTGTTTTGCGATGGCGTTTCCGTCGGTTGCACGTTGGACTGGCCACAACCTTCACCTGCCGTCGTGAAAACCCTGCTGCTCGCTCTCCTGCTCATGGCCGCCACCGTCCGTCTTCCGGCCACGGTCCCTGACACCGTCGTGCTGCTGCACGGACTCGGGCGCGGGACGCTGTCGTTAAAACGCCTCGAGGTCGCGCTCCGCGCCGAGGGTTATGCGGTCTGCAATCTCGACTACCCTTCCCGCTCGGGAAATATCGCCATACTGGCAGAATCGACGCTTGGCCCAGTTTTCGCCGCCGCCCCCGCCGTCGGACCGCGCATCCACCTCGTGACCCACTCCCTTGGCGGCATCCTGGTGCGCCAGTACCTGCATGATCACGGGGTGCCGCCCGCGCTCGGCCGGGTTGTCATGCTGGCACCGCCCAATGAGGGCAGCGAGGTCGTGGACCGCCTGCGCAGTTGGAAACTTTACCAGTGGATCAACGGTCCCGCCGGGCTGCAGCTCGGCACCGGGCCGGACAGCGTGCCACGGGCCCTCGGCCCCCTCCCCGCGGGGGTGGTGGTCGGAGTGATCGCGGGCGACCACACGATCAACCCGCTGTTCTCCGCGTTGCTGCCGGGAGCGGACGATGGCAAGGTCTCCGTCGCCGCCACCCATGTGGCGGGCGAAACCGACCATCTCATCCTGCCTGCAACGCATACCTGGATCATGTGGCGCGGGGATGCAGTTGATCAGGTGAGCACATTTTTGCGCGACGGCCGTTTTGCCCGCTAAAAAACAATCCCACTGAACCGAGAAAGCGCAGTTGCAACCACGGATTGTACTGACCGACATCAGAAAGTGAAATTTAAGCGTTCACCCGGCAGTTAAAGGAATTTGGTAGGACATTATTTATCAATGTTTCTGAATCCGTGCCATCTGTGTAATCCGTGGTCAAATTGAACTGTGGAATTTGGGCTGAAACGGAATTTACCGCGGATGACACCGCCGTCCCAATATCCACGCCAGGTATTCGCAGGAAAACTGCGCGAACCGCCGCCTCACCCGAGCGACTTAAGCAGCCCTTCCGTCACCTTTTTCGCGTCTCCGAAAAGCATCATCGTGTTGGCCTGATAAAACAGGGAGTTTTCAATGCCGGCATAGCCGGCGCTCATGCCGCGTTTCACAAAGATCACGGTCTTCGCGTTGGCCACATCCAGCACGGGCATCCCATAAATCGGGCTTTGCGGATCATTTTTTGCCGCCGGGTTCGTCACATCGTTCGCCCCGATCACATAGACCACATCGGTGGAGGAGAAATCCCGGTTGATGTCATCCAGCTCAAAGACCTGGTCGTAGGGCACATTGGCCTCCGCCAGCAGCACGTTCATGTGTCCCGGCATCCGGCCGGCCACCGGATGAATGGCGTACCGCACGGTCACCCCCTGCTTTTCCAGCACCGAGGCCAATTCGCGCACCGCGTGCTGGGCCTGCGCCACCGCCATTCCATAGCCCGGCACGATGATCACACTCGCCGCGTGCCGCAGCAGGAAACCGGCGTCTTCCGGGCTGCCCGACTTGACCGGACGCTCGTCGGCCTTCCCGGTCCCTCCGCCCGCCGGCACATCGCCAAATCCGCCAAAGATGACATTGAGGATGGAGCGGTTCATCGCCTTGCACATGATATAGGAGAGGATCGCGCCGCTCGCCCCGATCAGGGCGCCCGCGATGATCAGCAGTGAATTGTGCAGCGTGAACCCAATCCCCGCCGCCGCCCAGCCCGAGTAGGAGTTGAGCATCGAGACCACCACCGGCATGTCCGCCCCGCCGATCGGAATGATGGCGAGAACGCCGATGACCAACGAGGCCGCCGACAGGGCGAGAAACAGCGTCTTCGACTCGTTGCCGCAAAACACCGCCACCAGACCGATGATGGCCAGCAGCAGCGCCGCATTGAACGCGTGCTGGCCCTTGAACCGCATGGGGGCGCCCGAGACCAGCCCCTGCAGTTTGGCAAAGGCCACCACCGACCCAGAAAAAGTAATCGCCCCGATGACCGCCCCGAGGCTCATTTCCAGCAGGCTGGGTCCGGGGATGCGGCCCGGTGCGCCGATGCCATAGTTTTCCGGCGACCAGAGCGCCGCGCCGGCGATCAGCACCGCCGCCAGGCCGACCAGCGAGTGAAACGCCGCCACCAGCTGCGGCATCGCCGTCATCGCGATCCTTCTCGCAATCACCGTTCCGATCACCCCGCCGAGGATCAGGCCGCCGATGATCAGGCCATAGCCCCGGACGGACGGCAGGCCCAGGGTCACGAGAATGGCGAGGCCCATGCCCACCATGCCATAGAGGTTCCCGCGCCGCGCCGTCGCCGGCGAGGACAGCCCGCGCAAAGTCAGGATGAAACAGATGGCGGCGGCCAGGTAGAGATATTCGCCCAGCTGGTTCATGCCTTGGGGTGGACGCCGTTGGGCCCGGCCTTGGGCTTGGCGGCACCAACCGGCGATTTTGGCCTGAACATCTGCAGCATGCGCTGGGTGACAACAAATCCGCCAAAGATGTTCACCGCCGCCAACGTGATGGCCGTCACTCCCAGCCAGCCCGAGATGCCGCCGGTCCCCGGCCCCACCGCGATGATGGCCCCCACGATGATCACCCCCGACACGGCGTTGGTCACCGCCATCAACGGCGTGTGCAGCGCCGGCGTGACCCGCCAGACCACCTGGTAGCCGACGAAACAGGCCAGCACGAACACCGTGATGCCGAATACATACGGGTCGACCGCGGCGTGGACGGCAGGGGACGGGGGCATGAGGTGTGTTATTTAAACTGGGGGTGGACCAGCTGTCCCTTGTGGGTCAGCAAGGTGCCTTTGACCAACTCGTCCTCAAAGTTGACCGCCAGCAGGCTCTCGCGGTTGAAAAAGGTGGCGACGAAATTGTAGAGGTTGCGCGCATACAGCGAGGTGGCATCCGCCGCCACCCGGCTGGGCAGGTTGGTATGGCCGATGATGATGACCCCGTGGACCACCACCACCTCGTCCGGCTGCGACAGCGGGCAGTTGCCGCCGCTGCCGGCCGCCAGATCCACAATCACGGAGCCGGGCTTCATGTCCTGCACCATTGCCCCGGTGATCAGCACCGGGGCAGGTTTGCCGGGGATCAGCGCCGTGGTGATGACGATGTCCATTTTTTTCAGGGTGTCATGGATCAGCCGGGCCTGTTTGCGCCGGTACTCCTCGCTCATCTCCCTGGCGTAGCCGGCCGCGGTCTCCGCGTGCCTGGTTTCCTCCGACGGGACTTCCACAAATTTTGCGCCCAGGCTTTCCACCTGTTCCTTGACCGCGGGACGGACGTCAAAGGCCGAAACCACCGCCCCGAGACGTCGGGCCGTTGCGATGGCCTGCAGCCCGGCCACGCCCGCACCCAGGACCAGCGCGTTCGCGGGCGCGACCGTCCCGGCGGCGGTCATCATCATGGGAGCGGCCTTGCCGTGGGCCGCAAAGGCCTCGATGACCGCGCGGTAGCCCGCCAGATTGGCCTGTGAGGAGAGCACATCCATCGACTGCGCCCGCGAGATGCGCGGCATCAGCTCCATCGCAAACACCACATGGTGTTTCTCGGCCATCCGCCGCAGCCGCTCCCGGTTGTGATGGGGCGCAAACATTCCGACCAGCATCATGCCGGCCGGCAGCGTCTCGATGACGGCGGCGGGCGGAGCGTCCACACTCAGCAGAATCAGCGAGCCTTCCAGACATTCGGCGGCGGTCCGTTTGATCTCCGCGCCCG
This sequence comes from uncultured Verrucomicrobiota bacterium, assembly GCA_903919625.1. Lineage (GTDB taxonomy): Bacteria > Verrucomicrobiota > Verrucomicrobiia > Opitutales > Opitutaceae > CAIYUN01. Next base: position 397 of record CAIXIZ010000059.1, on the reverse strand, counting down.
CCTGCTTGAATTCCTCGTCGGAAATCCCGGCCCGAACCCCGGCGCCGGTCTCGATCTGAACCTTCAGACCCAGCGCGCAAAATTTTTTGACCGTGTCCACCGATGCCGCCGCGCGACGCTCGTGCGTGCCGGTTTCCCGCAGGATGGACAGGATGGTCATTCCTCCAGTTCTCGGTTTGACTTCCAAGATGTCAACGCCACCAGCCGCGGGACGTTCAGGTGTACCGTTAACCCTGGGGCTGGACATTGTGGTCATGGCCTTATTCCTCGGTTCAACGTCCGGGAAGTCAACGCCGCCAGCCCTGCCTCCGGGTGAAAGCAGAAATCTTAAACTAGCCGATAAAAACTCCAGCGCGGGATAATCATGCGGTTCATTCAGGCAATGATCAGGTTGCGT
>CAIXIZ010000058.1 GCA_903919625.1 uncultured Verrucomicrobiota bacterium | reverse complement strand
TGCGGAACGGCCATCGCGGCCAGGAGGCCGATGATGACGACGACGATCATGATTTCAACGAGCGTGAAGCCATTGGTGGAGTTTGTTTCCTGAGCCGTCGGCATCTGTGGCGTTGGCCGGTGTGGGCGTGTTAGGTTTGGCCTGGCTCAAACGGAAGCCACGTCGGGTTTAAGGGCGAATTAAGCCATCGGCGACACGCTCCGGCAGTCGTGACCGGCCACTGCGTCCCGGCTCTCCCGAGCCGGGCAGGCAATCCGGGCGTGGCCCGCCATGGCCAGAGCCAGCAGGTTGCAAAAATGCGTTCAGTTTTGGGACGCTGACCATGATGGACGCAGCACCAGGGCGGCGAATTCCTCCAATGGAATCTGAACAGACAAAAGAGATTGCACAATGGCCGTAAACCGCCCGGAGGGTTGAAGCGGAGTGCCGAAAGTCATCTGGCGACACTGGAACAGGCCGGTGGCGACCTTTAATTCCCGGCAGCGGTCAGTTGGGTGGTGGCGGCAGTCAGGCCATTGGCTTTGGCCGTGAGCACAATGGAGCCGGACTCGCCGGGCCGGGCGCGCATGACGACGAGGCACTGGCCGTTGAACGCCCTCATCTGATGGCCTTTGAAAGATTCGAAGCTGGTCGCGTCACCGTTGCCCACCGCCACGATCTCGCCGGGGCCGGCCACGTCGAAGGTGATTTCATCGCTCGCGGTCGGGACGTACCGGCCGGCAGAGTCCCTGACGGAGACGGTCACATAGGACAGGTCCGCGCCGTCGTTGCGGAGGGCCGCGCGGTCGGGCGCGAGTGCGAGCGCGGCGGCCGGGCCGGTGGTCCGGAGCACGGCCTCGGCCCAATGCTTCCCATCCTTGTAGGTGACGACCTTCAGTTCACCCGGCTGGTACTTCACGTCGTCGAAACGGATGCGATAGACGGAGTCGGCGATGGGGTCGGCGGCTTTGAAACCGACTTTCTTTTTGCGCCCGAGCGAGACCCCGTTCAAGAACAGCTCGGCCTCGTCGCCGGACGTGTACACGTGCACGGGCGTGATTTCTCCCTCGAAGCCCGGCCAGTTCCAGTTCTGCGGCACCAGGTGGGCCATGGGAAGGTCCGGCCGCCAGCGGGCCTGGTAGAGAAAAAAGCGGTCCTTTTTGAAACCCATCAGGTCCATGATGCCGAAATAGGAGCTGCGCGAGCGCTGCGGGTTGCCGCCAGTGGGCTCGCCAAGATAGTCGAAGCCGGTCCAGACAAACTCGCCAGCGAGGTAGGGAAACAGATCCTGGCGCTGGAACTCGATGTCGGGGGCGTCGGCCCAGGACGGCGCCGTGAGGTCGTAGGAATTGATCTGGCCGACGGCGGTGTCGCTGCCCACGTCCTTGTTGTTGCTCAACGGATACAGGTAAAACCCGTTGGAGCTGAGGGTGGAGGCGGACTCGCTGCTGAAGATGGGCACGCCCGGATTGGCCGCATGATAGGCGTCGTAGTGAAGGCGGCGCTGAAATTCGTAATTGAAGCCAAAGGCGTAATCCTCGCCCGGCACGCTGAAGCCGGCATTGTCATTGGCGGTGGAGGTCGGCCGGGTGGCATCCTCCGAGTGGACGATCTTGCTGAGCTCGGCGGCGAGCTGGTTGCCGCGCGCGGAGCCCTGCTGGCCGATCTCGTTGCCCACGCTCCACAGGATGACGGACGGGTGGTTGCGATCACGCCGGACCAGCGCACGCAGGTCGTGGTCGTGCCAGGCGGCGAAGAGCAGATTGTAGTCGTTGGCACTTTTGCCGCGCTCCCAGGTGTCGAACGCCTCGTCCATCACCAGCATCCCCAGGCGGTCGCAGAGATCGAGCAACTCGGGCGCGGGCGGGTTGTGACTGGTGCGGATGGCGTTGCAGCCCATCTCCTGGAGCAGTTCGATCTGCCGCTCGAGCGCGCGGCCATTGATGGCGGTGCCGAGCGGACCGAGGTCGGCATGGTCGCATACGCCGTTGATGGGCACATGGACGCCGTTGAGCAACAGGCCGTGTTCGGGATCAAATTTCACGGTGCGGACCCCGAAGTTCGTCTGGGCGGTGTCCACGACATTGTCGCCCCGGTGAAGGGTGGTGACGACGGTGTAGCGATTGGGCGACGCCAGATCCCAGCGTTTCGGGCCGGCCAGCTGGAGGGTGAGCGAGGTTTTCTCACTATGGCCGCTGGGGAGGTTCACCGCCGGCGAGGTGGCGTCGGCGAGGACCGGTCCGGTGATCTGGCCGTCACGGTTCAAGGCAAAGAGCTGCACCTGCACGGTGGCGGAGGCGGGAGCGTCAGACTGGTTGTCCACGGCGACATCCACTTTGACCGTGGCATGCTCCGCGGTGATCGCGGGGGTGGTGACAAAGGTGCCCCACCGCGTGAAATGCACGGAATCGTCCGTTACCAACCAGACATTGCGGAAGAGGCCGCCGCCCGGATACCAGCGGGAGGAGCGCACGGGATTGTTGAGGCGGACGGCAATGACATTTTCCCCGCCCGGCCTGAGAAACGGCGTCACGTCGAGCCGGAAGGACGAGTAGCCGTAAGCCCAGCCGCCGGCGTAGCGGCCGTTGACCCAGACATTGGGATAGGACATCGCGCCGTCGAAATCCAAAAAGACGCGTTTGCCGGCATCGGCGGCAGGAAGGGAGAAACTTTTCCGATACCAGCTCACCCCCGACCATGGGAGCATGCCCGTGCCAACGGGCAACGCCTGATCAAACGCGCCCTCAATGCCCCAGTCGTGCGGGAGCGTTACCGCACGCCAGGTTTGGTCGTTGAAATTGGTCTGGGCAAACGAGACCTGGCCGCCGGGGTTGGTCGCGGGATCGGCATGCACGACGAGGTCGGGACCGATCAACGGGAGGAGCGCCGCGGCGGTGGGGATGTCGGTGCCGTTCTGCGCGACATCAGGCGCATCACCGCGAAAAAACCGCCAGCCGGAATCAAAGGCGATGCGGTTTTGCGGCAGGCCGGCGCCGGGGGCCGAACCATCGGTGGCACAACTGGCACAGGCAAGCAGGGCAAGGAGGGCAAGGACGAAGTGTCGCATGGGGTTAAGATCGGATTGGGCAAGGCCGGACTGGTAAGAACCGACGGTCGCAGTCAAGTGTCGGCAAACCGTTGGGTCAAGCGGTGCAAGACAGGAAGGGTCAGATTGCCTTGGCGCAGCCGGGCGTGGAGCGAATGGCCCAGCCCATGATCATGGCACGCAGTGGGAACACTCCACCCACAACCGATCTCAGTGGCACGCCCGGCATCACGCCCCATCCTCCATCCCTGACGCATCGCGGTAAAACCAGCGCAGGTGGCAGGGGAAAAGTGTCACTTAATACGTGACCCTGCGTTTTTGGTCTTATGCGCAAGGGCGGGTGCGGACGCGCTGGGTCTGTCGTGGCAATGGCGGGCAAAGGGGGGGCTTAAGGCGCTGGCGGCACAGCAGGTGGCAGCGCCCGGCCGAAAAATCGCATCGCCTTTGCGCACCGGCACCCTTGGCTGTTTGCACCCCTGTTGCCTATGAACCCCCTGACATCCGCTTACACTTTGCTTCGGTCTGGCCCTGCCCTCCTTAGTCTGACGGCGCTGGCCGTCCTCACCTCCTGCTCGAATTTCACATCGGTCGTGACCCACGCGCCGGCGAAGTACATCGTCGGCGCCGACATCTCAGCCGTGCCAGCCGCCGAAGATCGCGGCACCCACTACAGCGACAACGGAGTGCAAAAAGATATTCTGCAAATTCTGCAAGACCATGGCTTCAACTATGTGCGCCTGCGGGTCTTTGTGGAGCCGGCCAATCCGGGCGGCTATTCCCCGCAAGGCTACTGCGATCTGCCGCACACCATCGCCATGGCCAAACGCGTGAAAACGGCCGGGATGGGGCTGCTGATTGATTTCCATTACAGCGACACCTGGGCCGATCCGGCCAAACAGACGAAACCGCTCGCCTGGCGCGAACTGGCCTTTCCCGATCTGGTGAAAAGGCTCCACGACTACACCCGTGACGCGGTCGCGCAACTGAAGGCGGCCGGGGCCGAACCCGACATGGTGCAGGTCGGCAACGAGATCACTCCGGGGATGCTGCTCAACCGCATGCCCGCCGGCGGGCGCGGTGGCGGCGCAGCACGGGACGTGTCCGCCCAGCCGGAAGGCAGCGTCCGCGACTGGACCAAGCTGGGGATCTTGCTCAAGGCCGGCATTTCCGCCGTGAAGGAAGTGGACCCGGCCATTCTGGTCATGCTGCACATCGACAAAGGCGGCGACAACGCCGCGACCCGCAACTGGGTGGACCATGCCCTCGCCGAAGGCGTGACCTTCGACATCCTCGGCGAGTCCTGCTACACGCAATGGCAGGGCAAACCCGATTCCTGGCAGGCCAATTTTGACGACCTGGTCAGGCGTTACCCAAAACTGTCATTCGTCATCGCCGAGGTCGCCGACGAGGTGCATGCGACCAACGCCATCATGCGCAGTTTGCCCGATCACCGCGGACTCGGCACCTTCATCTGGGAACCGACCCAAAACGGCAACCGGCAGGGTCTGTTTGACCGCAACGGCCGGGTGCTGCCGGACAAAATGGGCCAGTATGACCAGGTGGTGAAGGATTACGGCCCAAACAAATAGGCCCCGCAGGAAAAGCGCGGCTCATGCCCGCTGCTGCTTGAGACGGTCGAGGCCGACGGCGAGCAGCAGGATTGTGCCCCGCGCGACGTACTGCCAGAACGAGTCCACGTTGAGCAGGTTCATCGCGTTGCTCATTGTGCCCATGATGAGCACGCCGGCGACGACATGGCTCATCTTGCCGACGCCGCCGTTGAGCGACACCCCGCCGAGCACGCAGGCCGAGATGACTTCAAGCTCGAGC
>CAIXIZ010000057.1 GCA_903919625.1 uncultured Verrucomicrobiota bacterium | reverse complement strand
GACCATGACCGCCGTGCAGATCGGCAACTACGGCGTCAACGCCGAGGACGCCGAGGCCGCCGCGCCCAAGGCCAGCGGCTTCGTGGTGCGCGAGCTCTCGCCGGTCGTGAGCAACTGGCGCAGTCAGGTTTCGCTCGGCGAGCACCTCGCCCGCCATGGCATCCCGGGCATCAGCGAGGTGGACACGCGGGCCATCACCAAAAAGCTCCGGGTCACCGGCGCCATGAAATGCTGCTTGTCCACCCTGCCGCTCACTGATGCCGAAGCAGTGACGCGCGCGCGGTCCTGGCGGGATATGGCCGGCTGCGATTACGTCAAGGACACGACCTGCCCGGCCCCCTATCTCTGGCGCGCCGACGACCCGGCCAATCACAACCGGCAATACCTGCCGGTCGGCACCACGAGCGGGGGCCTCACCGCGCCGATGAAAAAATTTCGCGTCGCCGCCTTCGACTACGGCGCCAAGTTTTCCATCTTTCGCAAGCTCGTGAACCACGGCTTCGAGGTGCAGGTGTTTCCCGCCACGGCCACGGCGGCACAGATCCGCGAGCACGCTCCGGATGCGGTGTTTCTCTCCAACGGCCCCGGCGACCCGGCGGCGCTGCCCTACATCCATGCGACGGTCACCGCCTTGCTGCCCGAATTCCCGATCTTCGGCATCTGCCTCGGTCACCAGATGCTCACGCATGCGCTCGGCGGCCAGACCTTCAAGCTGAAATTTGGCCACCGCGGCGGCAACCAGCCGGTGAAGAACCTCGAGACCGGCAAGGTGTCCATCACCGCGCAAAACCATGGCTTTGCGACCGACCCGAAGAGCCTGGAAAAAACCGGCGCCGTGGTGAGCGAGATCAATCTCAATGACGGCACGGTGGAGGGCTTGCGGCATTCCCGTCTGCCGGTGATCAGCGAGCAATATCACCCCGAGGCCGCCCCCGGCCCCAACGATGCCGACCCGCTGTTCAACGATTTCTACCGGATGGTGGAAAAGCGGAAAGCAGGGAAGATTTAAGGCCCGCTTAAGACCGGGGTAAGTCCGGCGAGTGTTTTGAGATTTGGACAAACCGGGTTGGAGCCAGGCCGCGGCCGTCATCTGACCAGATGTAGGGGCGTTCCTCGTGGACGCCCGGTTTAGGGTGGACAACCTGCCGTTCTCGCCGACGCAAGGGGCGTGGCCTCAATGATGTCCGCCTGGCGGATGATGATGATGGCCGTGATCGTGATGATGGTGGTGGTGATGATGGTGCCCGGACGCGGTCCCTGATTCATGGTGCGACTTGTCGGAGGCATCCTTCGGGATGTCGCGGGCAGGAGTCGGATCCAAGGTGAGCTGATGATCGTGACGGGCCCGGCGCACCCCGCGCGCCGCTTTGGCCAAGGCAACGACGACCGTCACGAGACCGGCTGCGAGCAGCAGCCCGAAAAAAGCATAGAACAGGTGGCTGAGACCTTCGACCGAGTCCGAGTTCATGGCGCAAAACCGTAGTGACCACCGCAGCAAATGCAATGCGGCGGTATACAAACACCCAATCCTGCCGCCCACTTACCCAACGACAAACCGCCCGAGCCGGGCGAGCACGCGGTCGCGGCCGAGGACGCGCATCATGCCGGTGATCGGCGGGCCGACGTTCGTGCCGCTGAGCGCCAGCCGGGCGACGGGTTGGTAATCGCCAAAAGCAAGGCTCCGTGCCGCCGCCAGCACCTTGATGGTCTCTTCGATCGCGGTGTCGCTGGCGAAATCTGCCGTGGCCAGCGCCGCCGTCAGCTCGCGCAACCTGGCCGCCGGGTCGCCCTTGGCCAGGGCTTTTTCGCGCGCCTTGGCGTCCACCGGAAAATCCTCCGTAAAAAAATAAGCGGTGTAGGCCGGCAGCTCCTCCAAGCCCTTGAGCTTGGGCTGGCTGAGCAGCATGACCGCGCGGAAGAAAGCCGGGTCAGCCGCGAGCGCGAGCTTCGCCGTCGCGTTTTCGCCGCCCAGCCGGGTGAAAAACTCCCGTGCCCGCCGGACAAATTCGTCGGCGGACAGTTCCAGCAGGTAGGCCATGTTCATGTGCGCGAGCTTCTTCTCGTCAAACCGGGCGTTGCTCTGGTTCACGCCGGGCAGGTCGAAGAGCCGGATGATCTCCGCGATGGGCATTTTTTCCCGGTCGTCGCCGGGATTCCAGCCGAGCAGGCAGAGAAAATTGACCAGAGCCTCCGGCAGCAATCCCCGCCGCTGGTATTCCTCGATGAGCGCGCCCTGGTCGCGTTTCGACATCTTGCCGGGGCCGTTTTGCTTCAGGATAAGCGGAATGTGGGCATACGCCGGCACCGGGGCGCCGAACGCCTGGAAGAGCTCGACGTGCTTGCTCGTGTTGGACAGGTGGTCCTCGCCGCGGATGACATGCGTGATCTGCATCGCGATGTCATCCACCACGTTCACAAAATGAAACACCGGATTGCCATCGGAGCGCACGATCACGAAGTCCTCGTCCTCCGTGCGCTCGACGCGGCCGCGGATGCGGTCGTCAATCACGGCGGGGGCGTTTTTCACCTTCACGACGGTCTTTTTGCGGTGCTCATCGAAAACCTCGTGGCGTTCGCCGAGCAGTTTGAACCAGATTGCGCCGTCCTTTTCGTAGGTGCGCCCGGCGGCCTTGAGCTTTTCCAGGTATTCCCGGTAAAGGTGCGCCCGCTCGCTCTGACGGTAAGGGCCAAACGCGCCGCCGCCGCAGACCCCGACCGTGGGACCCTCGTCCCAGTTCAGCCCGAGCCAGGTCAGGGAGGCATAGATGACCCGGAGGAACTCCTCGCTGTTGCGCGCGGCATCGGTGTCCTCGATGCGTAGCACAAACACGCCCCCGGTATGGCGGGCATACAGCCAGTTGAACAACGCCGTGCGAGCGCTGCCGATATGGAAAAACCCCGTCGGACTGGGGGCAAAACGAACACGGACTTGGGACATGCGCAAAGTTTGGCGGGTGAGGCTCCCAGACTGCCAGCCAGAAACGTGGTCAACGCCTTCTTGCCTGAGTATGATGGGTAACCTCCCTTTCCAACCAGCTCAGCCTTTCAGCCCTGCAGTCCTTCAGTCTTTCTGTCAGCGTCTCTCACTCGTCTCCCGCCCGGCCGCGCCCGGCCTTGATGCCGGCCCGGTGGCGTTTGTCGGCGACCTGCCGCAGTTTTTGGCCAAAACTCTTTTTCCGGTTGCGGCGGCGGGCCTGTTCAAAGGCAGAGCGGCGGGCCATTTCGGCCGCGTGCCGCCGTGCTTCCAGTTTTGCCGCCAGCTCGGTCCACGCCAGCTCCCGGTTGGCCACCTGGGAGCGCTCGCGCTGGCAGCGCACCTCCAGGCCGGTCGGGCGGTGGCGCAGCCAGACGGTTGAGGAAGTTTTGTTGATTTTTTGCCCTCCGGGGCCGGAGCCGCGGATAAAACCCTCCTCCACGTCGCCCGCCCGCACCCCGAGGGCGTCGAGCCGGGCCTGAATTTGGCTTGGTAATTCCATCGCGTCGCCTTTTCTCGGAGGGAAACATTTCCGACGCAAGCCAGTCATAGCATCCCACCCTTCCATCCTCCACCGCATCATGTCATTCTCCCCTGTTACCGGCCCTGCATGGTCACAAAAGCTTCGCGACGAAATCGGCCAGTCCGTCATTGGCCAGCAAGAGGTCGTCGAACGCCTGCTGGTCGCGCTGCTCGCCAACGGTCACGTCCTGCTTGAAGGGATGCCCGGCCTCGCCAAGACGTTGCTGGTCCGCTCGTTGGGCGCGGCGCTCGGCGTGCAATTTGAGCGCATCCAGTTCACGCCGGACCTGCTGCCGAGCGACGTGGTCGGCACCATGATCTATTCGCCCAAGGATGGCGCCTTCAGCCCGCACCATGGGCCGGTGTTTGCCAATCTCGTCCTGGCGGACGAAAT
>CAIXIZ010000056.1 GCA_903919625.1 uncultured Verrucomicrobiota bacterium | reverse complement strand
GATGACCCCTTCGGCCCCCACGGCCATGAAGGGCAGGGTCAGTGAATCATCACCGCAGAGCACGGTGATATCCGCCCCCATGGCCTGCTTCAGCTGGTCGACGCGATCCACGGAGCCACCCGCTTCCTTGATCCAGCGCACATGAGGAAATTTCGCCCGCAACCGCTCGACGACCGGCACGCCAATCTCAATGCCGCAGCGGCCGGGGATGGAGTAAAGGATGATGGGCCGGTCGGTGGCGGCGGCAATGGCGGCGAAGTGGCGGAACAGACCCTCCTGGCTTGGCTTGTTGTAGTAGGGGGCGACGACGAGCATCGCGTCGGCCCCGGCCTCATGCGAGAGCCGGGTGAGCTCGACGGCCTCGGCGGTGGAATTGGAGCCGGTGCCGGCAATCACCGGTACACGCTTGCGCGCCGCGGCGATGACGGCGCGAATGACGTCGAGATGCTCAGCATGGTCCAGGGTGGGGGACTCACCGGTGGTTCCGACCGGCACCAGCCCATTGATCCCGGATTTGATCTGAAACTCCACGAGTTTGGCCAGGTCGTCATAGGCGACGGCCTGGTGGCGGAAAGGAGTGACAAGCGCGGTGATGGCGCCGGTGAGCGGGCGGAGTTTCATGGCAGGACGTGGAATGTTACCTTGCGGAGCAAAGCGACTCCGGCTAGCAAATCCACCACGTTTTTCAGCCTCCCCTGTTTCCACCCTCTTCTGCGCCATGACTCCACACACCGAAATGTTCAACGACCTCCTCAAGCTTGCGGTGGAGAGCGGGGCGAGTGACATCATCATCAAGTCGGGCAAACCCGCCTATTTCCGCCTCTCCGGCAAACTCAAGCCGGTGGACATGGAACCGATCGCCAATGCCGAGGCCCAGGCGTTTGTGGACGAGCAGGTTCCGAAGGTGTTCAAAAAACTTTGGGATGACCTTGGCCAGGTGGACTTTGCCTACGCTTCCGACGGGGTGGGTCGGTTTCGCGTGAATGCCTTTCACCAAAGGGGTCTGATCAGCATCGTGCTCCGGCACATCAAGGGCAAAGTGCCGGAATTTGAGGATCTGGGCGTCCAGGCCGAGCCCCTGCTCAATCTCGCCAAAGCGAAGGACGGCATCCTGCTGATCTGCGGGGCGACCGGTTCGGGCAAGAGCTCCACGATGGCCGCGATGCTGAACTGGATCAACCGCAACCTCGACCGGCACATCGTCACCATCGAGGATCCCATCGAGTATACGTTCGTCGACGACAAGTCGGTGTTCCAGCAGCGCGAGATCGGCCTGGATGTGCCCAGCTTCGAGCTGGCGATCAAGGCCGTGCTCCGTCAGAATCCTGACATCATTTTGATCGGCGAAATGCGCGACAAGGAGACGTTTGAGACCGCCATCAGCGCGGCCGAGACCGGGCACCTGGTGTTCTCCACCATGCACGCCGCCACAGTGGCCCAGTCGCTCACCCGCCTCTTCGAATTTTTCCCGCCGGAACAGCACGCCCAGGCCCGCCGCCAGATCGCCGGGTCGCTGCGCGGCTTCATCTGCCAAAAGCTCATCCCGGCGCTGGAGGGCGGCGGCCGCGTCCCGGCCAACGAGATTCTCAATGCCGATTCCACGGTGAAAAACCTCATCCTCGACGGTCATAACGAGAAAATCCAGGGCTTGCTCGATGCCGGCACCGACGCGGCCAGTTTTTCCTTCAACCGCGACCTCCTGCGGCTCGTCAACGCGAACAAGATCACCAAGGCGGACGCGATCCGATTTTCGCCCAATCCACAGGCGCTCGAGATGAACCTCAAGGGGATCTTCTTCAAGACGTGAAAGCGGCCTGACGGGGCACCGGCCAGGAAGCCGGCCAAGGCGCAGCCGGTGAGGCCTGGCCGTCCGAAATTTTTCCCGCTTGGTTTTGCCGTCCGGCACCGCCAGTATTTTCGTTTCACACATGGCAATCGCACTTCTTTTTTCCGGGCAGGGCGCGCAGAAGGTCGGAATGGGCAAATCACTCTGTGAGAATTCCGCCACGGTCCGCGCCTTATACGACGAGGCCGGTCGCATCTTGGGCTGGAACCTGGCGAAGATCAGTTTCGAGGGGCCCGAGGCCGAGCTCACGCAGACGAAAGTCTGCCAGCCGGCGCTTTTTGTCCAAGGGATGGCGTTGCTGGCGCTGCTCCGCGAAGCGGGACGGCTGGACGAGGTGCGGTTCGCCCTCGGTCTGAGTCTCGGCGAGGTCACGGCACTGACCGCGGCAGGGGTCTTCGACTTTGCCACTGGCCTGCGGGTGGTGGCCGAGCGCGGGCGGCTGATGCAGCTGGCCTGTGAGCAGACGACCGGCGGCATGGCGGCCATCATGGGAGAGGAGCGGGCCAAAGTGGATGAACTGTGCCAGGAGTTCGGCATTGAGGCGGCGAATTTCAATGCTCCGGGCCAGATCATTGTGTCGGGCGAGAAGACTCAGGTCGCCGCGGCCGTTACCGCAGCCAGGGAACGGGGCATCAAAAAGGTCATCCCGCTCAATGTTGCCGGAGCCTACCACTCCCGGCTGATGGAGCCAGCGCGGGCGGCGTTCGCCAAATTTTTGGACGGGATCCCGTTCGCGCCGCCCCGGTACACGGTGTTTACCAACACCACCGGTCAGGCGGTGGGTGATCCGGCGGCAATCCGGGAGGCACTGGTGAAACAGGTGGTGTCGCCGGTGCGGTGGGAGGAATGCATGCGGAGCGCGGCAGCGGCGGGCGCGACAGAGTTTTGGGAGCTGGGTCCGGGTGCGGTGCTGGCCGGTCTGGCACGGCGTACGGAAAAGTCATGGTCCGTGAAAAGCATCACCGAGTATGCCGATCTCGCGCCTGAGGCCCCAATGCGCGCAGAGGCAACGGGCGGTCAGTCACCGGGCTGATGAGCCGCCTGCCGGAGCTGACCCGCCCTGTGCAAGACGACAAATCGATGGCCAAAGCGGGACCAAGCGCCAGCCCAGTCTCCCGATAAGCGAGAAGGGCGTAAAAACGGGTTGCGCATCGTCACCACACACATCTTATATGGCCGTGGTCGGCACCTGCCGGCTGCGTCCTCGCCTCCCGTCACTCTCAATCCTTTCTCCCATGCCCATTGCCGTCGGCTCCAAAGCCCCTGATTTCACGCTGAAAACCAAAACCGCCGACGGCCTCAAGGACGTCCGGTTGAGCGACAATTTCGGCAAACGGCCGACTGTAATCCTGTTTTTTCCCCTGGCCTTCACCGGTGTCTGCACGGCCGAGTTGTGCGACATCACCATCGGCCTTTCAGACTATACCGGCCTCGGGGCCGAGGTCTATGGCATCAGTGTCGACAGTCCGTTTGCGCAGGAGGCCTGGTCGGCGGCCAACAAGATTGCGGTGACGTTGCTGTCCGACCTGAACAAGGAGACCGCCAAAGCCTACGGGGTGCTGTTCCCGATGCTGGCCGGAGTGGGCGATACCAGCGCACGCGCGGCCTTTGTGGTCGGCAAGGACGGGGTGGTAAAATATGCCGAACAGACCGCCACCCCGAAAGATTTGCCCAATTTTGCCGCAGTAAAGGCGGCATTGGCGAAGTAATTGCTTCAGCCCATCCGGGTGCCCGGCCCGGTGGCCGTCAAAACGACGGAGTGAGGCCATCCGTCTCCCTATCCTAACTTTTCCATGAGTCTTCCGAATCCGTTCAACACCCTGCAGACCTTTGAGGGGGGCAGGAAGTATTACTCACTGCCAGAGCTGGCAAAGCAGTTTCCTGGTGTCGCGCGCCTGCCGGTGAGCATCCGGCTCGTGCTCGAGTCGCTGCTGCGCAACTGCGATGGCAAGCGGGTGGCCGAAGGGGCAATTCGCGATCTGGCCGGCTGGGGGGCAAAATCACCCCGCACGGAGGAGATTCCTTTCGTCGTCGCGCGCATCGTGCTGCAGGATTTTACCGGCGTGCCGCTGCTCGTTGATCTGGCGGCCATGCGTTCGGCGGTCGCCCGGATGGGCAAAAACCCGAAGATCATTGAGCCGCTGGTGCCCGTCGATCTGGTCGTTGACCACTCGGTGCAGGTGGATTTTGCCGGTGACGCCGCGGCGCTCGCGAAAAATCTTGAGCTGGAGTTTTCCCGCAACCGGGAGCGCTACCAGTTTTTGAAGTGGGGGATGCAGGCCTTCGACACCTTCAAGGTCGTCCCGCCCGGCATCGGCATCGTGCATCAGGTCAACCTCGAATATCTCGCCCAAGGGGTGCTCCACGACGCCAACGGGGTCTGTTACCCCGATACGCTGGTCGGCACCGATTCGCATACCACCATGATCAACGGCCTGGGCATTGTGGGCTGGGGCGTCGGCGGGATCGAGGCCGAGGCGGGCATGCTCGGCCAGCCGGTTTATTTTCTTACCCCGGATGTGGTCGGCGTGCATCTGACCGGCGCACTGCGCGAGGGGGTCACGGCCACGGATCTGGCCCTGACCCTGACACAACTTTTGCGCAAGGCGAAGGTCGTGGGCAAATTTGTCGAGTTCTACGGCCCAGGGGCCGCCGCACTGCCGGTGGTGGACCGCGCGACCATCGCCAACATGGCGCCCGAATACGGCGCGACCATGGGCTTTTTCCCCATCGACGCCGAGTGTGCGAATTATCTTCGTGGCACCGGCCGCGACGAAAAGCACGTGGCGCTCTATGAGGCCTACTACCGGGCGCAGGGACTGTGGGGCATCCCGCAGCCGGGGTCGATTGATTATTCCCAGGACCTGGCGCTCGACCTGGCCGTGGTGGTGCCCAGCGTGGCCGGCCCCAAGCGGCCGCAGGACCGCATCGAGCTGCCCAATCTGCAGCGCGAGTTCTTCGCCGCCTATCAGCGTCCGGTGACGGAAAACGGTTTTGGCAAACCGCGGGCAGGCTATGCGAAAGCGGTCAAGGTCGGCATGACCTCGAAGAAGAAAGTCCGGCTGGCCAGCGGCTCGGTGGTGATCGCCGCCATCACCAGTTGCACGAACACGTCCAACCCCAGCGTGATGCTCGCCGCGGGCCTGCTCGCCAAAAAGGCGGTCGAAAAAGGCCTGAAGGTGAATCCGGCGGTCAAGGCTTCGCTGGCCCCCGGTTCGCGGGTCGTCACCGACTATCTCCGGAAGACCGGCCTCACGCCTTATCTGAACAAGCTGCGTTTCAATACGGTGGGCTATGGCTGCACGACTTGCATCGGCAACTCCGGCCCGCTTGATGCGAACATCGAGGAGGCGGTCGTCAAACACGATCTCCTCACGGCATCCGTGCTCTCGGGCAACCGCAATTTCGAGGCCCGGG
>CAIXIZ010000055.1 GCA_903919625.1 uncultured Verrucomicrobiota bacterium | reverse complement strand
GCGCATGACCCCGCGTTTTTCCCCGCGGTGCGTGGTGGCGGGTTTGCCAAAATCATGCGCCAGCACCGCCAGAAGCCAGACGCGGCGGCGCGGCGTGTCCGCGTCCCGCCAGACATCAAGGCGGACGATGGCGTCGCAACAGTGCTGGGTGTGGGTGAACACATCGCCCTCGGGATGCCATTCGGGCTCCTGGGGCGTGCCGCGCAGCGCGGCGATTTCGGGGAAATGTTTCAGCCAGCCGGTCTCTTCCAGCACGGTCAGGCCGCGGGAGGGCCTGGTGGATTTGGTCGCCCATTTGTCCCATTCCCCCCACACCCGTTCCACCGGCAGCTCGGCATAGGTGTCGGCGATGGTGCGGCAGAGCGCGACGGTTTCGGGCGCAAGGATGAAGTCAAACCGGGCGGCGAACTGAAACGCCCGGAGCACGCGCAAGGGATCCTCCACGAACGCCGCGCTGGTGTGCCGCAGCACCCGGGCCCGCAGATCGCGTTCGCCCTGGTGCGAGTCGATCAGGGCGCCGGTGAAGGGGTCGAACGCGATGGCGTTGATCGTAAAGTCGCGCCGGGCCGCCGCCTCGGCATCGCTGAGCGTCGCGTCGGGCGCGACGGCAAACCCACGATGGCCCGCGCCCGTTTTCGATTCACGGCGCGGCAGCGAAAAATCATATTCGGCGCCCCCGAGCCGGAGTTTGATCACGCCAAAACTGCGTCCGACCACATCGGTCGCGCCATAGGGTGCGAGCGTCCGGTGCAGTTCCTCGAAGGTCACCCCCGGCACCTCCACATCAAAGTCCTTCGGTTCCTGCCCCAGCAGCCAGTCGCGCACACAGCCGCCCACGAGCCGTGGCCGCCCGATGCGGCGGACGGCGTCGAGCACCGCTTGCAATTCGGCGGGTACGGGAAGTCTGGCCGCCGGATTCATCGGTTGTCGGCTCCGCTTTTCCAAGTGGCGACTGCCACCAGACCCCAGCCCGTGAGCAGGGCCAGCCCGCCCAGCGGGGTGACGGGACCGAGCCATTTGGGACCGCCGAGCGCGAGACCATAGAGCGAACCGGAGAACAGCCAGACGCCGGCCAGCCAGCCCGCGGCCGCCGCCCGGAAGAGACGTTGCGTGGCAGGCGGAATATTTTCGTGGCCTGTCCGGAGGGTCAGCAGCACTGCCAGCGCCGCGACGGCGTGGACGAGATGGTATAGGGTGGCGGTGTGCCAGATTTCCAGCCCATCTGGCACGGCAGCCAGCACGGGTTTGAGGGCATGCGCGCCAAATGCGCCCAGCGCCACCCCAAGCAGGCCCGTCAGGCCCGTGGCCGTAAGCAAGTATTTCATGTTTTAAAGATGGGTGGAGCCCGGGCAGTCTGAAACCCAGGCGGTTTGGTGCGCGTCCTGGAGCCAGACCATGCGGAACACCTATGCACAGTTCAAGCAATAGGCTTGAATCGCACCGACCGTTCCTTTTTGTCCATGCATCGGACACTTACCTTTCAGCCTTTCCCAATGCTTAACAATCAACTCGCCATGAAATTCACCCGAG
The DNA here is from genome assembly GCA_903919625.1 of uncultured Verrucomicrobiota bacterium. Lineage (GTDB taxonomy): Bacteria > Verrucomicrobiota > Verrucomicrobiia > Opitutales > Opitutaceae > CAIYUN01. Next base: position 6,849 of record CAIXIZ010000055.1, on the reverse strand, counting down.
CCTGCCTGTTCCTGCTCCTCGCCAGCACCACCGCAGCGGTCCATGCTGACACGCAGTGGTCGCTGGATCTGCCCTATGCCAGCAAATATGTTTTCCGGGGTGTGCAGGTGGCCCGCGCGTCCATTCAGCCTTCGATCGAGGTGGCGACCAGCCAGTCGAACAATGGCGAGGTCTATGCCGGAGTCTGGAGCAGTGAACCGATTGCTACCGGTCAGAAGAATGAATTTGATTTCTACGTGGGATACCGCGTGCCCCTGAGCCCGAACAGCCAATGGCGGCTGGATTTGGGCGACACCGCATATTATTTTCCCCAGGGCAATTATACGCCTGGCCTGAGCAAATCGACTGATGAGGCCTCGGTTGGACTTACTGGTGGTAAATTCAGTCTGGCCGATGATCGGATTGTGCTCATGCCGACTTTTTATACCTACTATGACTTTACCCGGGAGCGCTACACCCTCCTGGCAAGCCTGGGATTCAGTCTGCCGGTCAAATCGGCGGGCACTTCGCTCAATTTTACGGTCAAATTGGGTGACACCGGCGCGACCAAAACGGCTGACTATGCTTTCTGGGGAGCCGATGTGACTGCTCCTTACAAGATCGGGCCCAACGCCACTTTCACGCTCGGCGCCCACTACGCCAGCAGCGACCTGACCGCGGTGCAACATAACTTGGTTTCCTTCACCGCGGGGGTGACGGTCGGCTTCTGATCCCTCCCTCGTCCCGAAATCGCGGCTGTGTCAGGTCTTGACCGCGTCTTCCCGATAAACGCCAAACTGACGGTAACGGTCATAACGCGTCTCCAGCAACCGCCCGATCGGCAATGACCTCAGGTCATTGAGATGCTTGAGCAACGCATAACGGAGCGCCGCGGCGGCTTGCGCCGGGTCATGGTGCGCACCCCCGGATGGCTCGGGAATGACCTCGTCCACCACCCCAAGCTGCTCCAGCTCGACGGCGGTAAGCTTGAGCGCTTCCGCGGCTTGTGGCGCGGCGGCTTTGTCCTTCCACAAAATGGCCGCACATCCCTCGGGGGAGATGACCGAGTAATAGCTGTTCTCAAAGATGAGCACCCGGTCGGTGACCCCGATGCCGAGCGCCCCGCCCGATCCACCTTCGCCGACAATGACCGAAATGGTGGGCACCCGCAGCCCGGCCATTTCCCGCAGGTTGACGGCAATGGCTTCGGAGACATGCCGGGCTTCCGATTCAATGCCGGGATAGGCTCCCGGGGTATCGATAAAGGTGAGCACCGGCAGGCCGAATCTTTCGGCCATTTTCAGCAGGCGGAGCGCCTTGCGGTACCCCTCGGGCTGGGGCATGCCAAAATTCCGGATGATTTTTTCCTTGGTTTCCCGGCCCTTATGCTGGGCCACCACCATGACGGCCTCGCCGTTAAAAAACGCCGTGCCTCCGACCAGCGCCCGGTCATCGCCAAACTGGCGATCGCCATGCAGCTCTTGGAATCCCTCGCATACCATGCCCACGTAATCCAGGGCGTATGGCCGCTTCGGGTGCCGGGCGATCTGCACCCGCTGCCAGGCGGTCAGGTTGGAGTAGATCTCTTTTTGGCCCGCTTCGATTTTCAGTTCGATCGATTTGATTTCGGCTGAAAGGTCGGTGTTGGTCTCCAGTGCCTGCTGCCGCAATTGCTCGAGTTGGGCGCTCAGGTCGCGCAGCGGTTTCTCAAACTCCAGAGAATATACAGGTTTGTCCATGCCCCCCGATGCTTGGGGCAACCTCGCAGCGCTGTCAACGGGGACGGTTTAAGAATTACCCCCGGTCTGCCCGATACGGTTTCGGCGGGGAACGGTCTTCGCCAAACCCTGATCTGATGCAATTTTTGTTCCGCTTATTTGCCGGTGCTGGGCGCCGCCCACTCCGTCAGCTGCCGGGTCGCAGGCGCAAAACCGGGGGTTTTGCGCAATACTTCGTCCACTAACAGCACGGCTTCAGCCGTGGTCTCAGCCGTATGCAATTGCCCGGCCAGTGCAAGGATGGCGAGCGATCGGGCACGGTCCCCGTTGAGATAAAGCCGCGTCAGTGAAGTCAGGTTCACCCGATCATGCAGGTGGGCCTGGCTCAGGATCTCGTCGCGCATCAGCTCCTCCTCTCGCGCAGCCAGCCAGGCGGGGCGGGCGGAACGGGCCGTATGGATCTGGGCCAGTGCGGCGGTGGGATTCCCGGCCTGCAGGGTGGAGGCCAGCCGGGCAAAAAAACGCGCCTCACTGCCCAGATCGGCCGTCAACCCGGTCGCCGGCGCATTCCCATTGCCGATGGGGGCAGGACGCCACTCGGTGAGCAGGCGGTCGGCTGGCGCAAAACCGGGTGTTTTACGCACCACCAATTCGAGCAGTTGCACGGCCTCGGCCGTGGTGTCCGTCCCATGCAGCTTGGTCGCGAGTTCCATGCCCGCACGGGCCCGGTCGGTGCTGCCATTTAGCCAGAGACTGGCGGCAGCGGTGAGCGCGAGCATATCGTGCAGTCCGGCATGGGCGAGAATCTCCGCCCGCCGGAGTTCGTCATCGTGGGCGGCCAGCCAGCCGGGCCGGTTGCTGCGGATTTCACGGATTTGCGCCAGCACCCCGGTGTGGTCACCTGCGCCCAGCGCCACGGTCAGTTGGTTGAAGAATTCCTTTTCGTTCAGAACGGTGACGGCCGCCGGTTTCGGGTCAGGCCCGGCCGGCGCCGCCGCGGCCAGTTCCTTTGCCAATGGGACCGCCCGCTCGCGGAGGATCGCACTGTCCGGATAGGCGAGACGGGCATAATTGAGAATTTCCATCTCCGTGGCGAGACGGCCGGCCTGACGCAGTGCATCCAGTTCGTCATGATACAGCCGCAAAGGTAGGCGCCGATGATGGTTGAGCTCCACCAAGGCCAGCTGGGCGTCCGCCGCCGGATTGCTGGCCGCGGCAATGAGCGTGGACATCCAATTGAGCCAGAAAACCGCGGCCGGATCGCTTTTCGGTATGGCCGGCCCCATCTGCGCCAAGGTGGTGGTGGCATCCTGCCAGTGGGCCATTTTGACCTGGGCGGCCGTAAGGGCACGTTGAAGGCCAAGCACCGGCTGGCCCTGCTGGTGCGACTCTGTGATCAGGCGTTGGAGCATGGCCTCCTCTCCGATTTCAGCCAGTGGCTCGGCGAGCAGCATGAGGTTGGCGGGTTTGCTGCCGAACAAAGTAAGATAAAGGGCGAAGTTCTTCTCCGCCTCCTCCCGCCGCCCGGCCAGCAGCCGTTGGACAATTGCATAGACCGGCGGCTGCGGTGCGCGCGGGTTCGCATCGCGCAGTTCATCCAGCACCCGGTTCATGTCGTCAGGGCGCCCGGCCTCCCGGAAGGCGCGCGCCTGTAACCGCCGCACCTGCGCCAGACCTTCCGGCAGGAGGATGCGCGCCCGCCACCCGGCGAGAAAGTCCACGGCCTCGGCCGGTTTGCCCTCTTTGAGCAAGGCCAGCACCTTGAACTCGCGCATGACATCGCTTTGCGTTTCTCCTTCGGCTTCGGCCAGCTGCAGCGCCTGGTCATTGCGTTCGGCGGCGAGCAGGGCGCTCAGCTTTTGCCGGACAACCCATTGGCGTTCCGCGGCCAGGGTTTTCTGGCCCGCGAGCTGCGCAAGCACGGTGTCACAGGCTTGGAGCCAGAAATCGTAGTTTTCGCCCTGGGCCGCAAAACTGAACAGGTAGCTGAGGTATTCATGGCCAGGATAACCCTGGCTCAATCCCTGACGGAGCAGCTCCTCCACCTGATGCCGGTCGCTGGAGATCAGGACCAGCAGTCCGGCCAGTTTCAGGCGGCCCTTGGTGGACTGCGGATACCGTGCCAGTCCCACCTCCAGCATTGTCTTGGCCGCGCGCCATTTTTTTTCATCCAGATCGGCCAGACCTTCCTCAATCATGTCCTGACCGCGTTTTGCCTCGAGCCGGGGCCACCGGGCCGGCAGAAAAAGGTTTTCCACGAGGTCGGTGTAGGTGATGGAATTATGCGGCTTGCGATCCAGCCAGACCAGCAGGGCTGCCGCCCCCGCCAGATACCCGGCCAACCCCAGCCCCAGTCCCCAGAGCAGCAACCCGCGCATACTGAGCGCCAGCCCCCGATGTTTGGAACCGGCCTGTGCGTAGAAGCCAATCAGGCCGCCATGCCAGCTGCCCTTGATGGAGCCGGAGGTTCCCCAGATGACCCGGATATGCGGCCAGTTCATGGCATGGGGCGCCGGTTCAGGCCGGGGCAGCCAGCGGGGTCACCAACGGATCCGCCGGCGGCATCGTGCCGCGCACCGACTGGTCGATGCTGGTGGCCTGGGCTTCCGCTTCACCCCGCTCGTGATTGAAGCGCATCGAGACCGTCTTGGAAACGCCCCGCTGCTCCATGGTCACTCCGTAAATTGCATCGGCGGCGGCTACCGTGCGCTTGTTATGGGTGATGATGATGAATTGCGAACTGCTGGTGAATTTTTTCAGCAGGTCGGTAAACCGGCCGATATTGGACTCGTCGAGCGGCGCATCGAGTTCGTCCAGCAGGCAGAAGGGCGAGGGCTTCACCATGTAGAGGGCAAACAGCAACGCGACCGCTGTGAGGGTTTTCTGTCCGCCCGAGAGCAGGGTGATGCCGCGCAGCTTGGTCCCGGGCGGCTGGGCGACAATTTCGATGCCGGACTCCAGCGGATCGTCGCTGGCCAGCAGTTCCAACCGGGCCACGCCCCCGCCAAACAGCGTCTGGAAGGTATAGGCGAAATTTTTCCTCACCTGTTCAAAGGTGACGGCAAACTGCTCCTGCGAGGTGCGGTTGATCTCATCGATGGTTTTCAGCAGTTCGGCCTTGGCATTCGTCAGATCGCCGCTTTGGGCAGCCAGAAAGTCGTGCCGCTGCTTCAGTTCGGCATATTCTTCAATGGCCACCAGGTTGACCGCTCCCATCGCGCCCAGGCGCTGGCGGAGTGCGTCAATCTCAGCCTTGGTCACTGCCCAGTCGGTGGCATCCAGCCCGGCCAGCTCCTCGGTCGTCGGCTCGCCTTTCGGTCCCTTGGCTTTTTTCTTGCGCGGCCTGGCGGTTTGGCCGGCTTCCGGTGCCGGGCCTCCAGCCTCCGGCTCCTCGTCGTCTTCCAGATCGAGCGTCCGGATGTCCGGCGGATCATCGTCGGCATGCCAGAGCAACGTTTTCCAATCGAGCAGGCGCACATCGGCGGTGAATTCGCGGGCGGCGTCTTCGGCGAGAAACTGGGCGTGGGAGGTGTGCTCGGCCAGCCTTACCTCGTGGCGGCCGAGCTCGGTCTGGGCGGATTCGGCGTCGGCCCGGAGGCTCTGCTGGGCGTTTTCGACCGCCTGGATGGCCTGTTCGACGGCGGCGAGCTCCGCGCGGATTTTTTCCACCGACTGTTGTGCCACGACGAGCGTGCCGGCGAGCTGCGCGCCGCGCTCATTCTCCCGGGCGGTTTCTTCGGCCAGCGCGTCAATTTGCTCGGCCCAGGAGTCGATCTCCTGCTGCCGTTGGACGAGGATTTCCCCCATTTGCGCGCGGCGGCGCTCCATGTCGGCCAGGCCGCGGTCAATCACCTCGACCTTTTGGCGGCGCTCGGCGAGTTCCAGCCGGGCCTGTCCCAAGGTGTCCCGCTTCAGGTCCCGCTCCAGCCGGACTGCCGTGATCCGGGTTTCCAGCAGGGTGATTTTTCCCCTTTGGGCCGCCGTGTCGCCCTCGGCGGTGGCGAGGCCGGCGCTGGCCTTTTCAAAACGCGCCTGGGCCTCCTGGCGCGCCCCGGCCAGCGCGGTCAGTTCGCTCTCCATCCGGCGCAGGCGCACGGCGACATCATCCACGGAACGTTGCGCGGCCCGCTGCTCGGTCTGCACCGAAGCGGCCTGCTGGGCGGCGTTGAGCACCTCGGAGCGTTTTTGCTCCAGGGCCTGTTCGGCGGCCATGAGGCGCGCATTGATGGCGTCGATGGCCGCCTTCTGGACGTCGTGTTTCTGCTGCTCATCCGCGAGCGCCTTGGCCGTCTCCCGGAGATCGATGCGCCGCTGGACGATGCTGTTGGCGGGCTTTTTCTGGAGACCGCCAAACACGAGCCCGCGCCGGTCGACCAGATCGCCCTTGCGGGTCGCCACGGCGAGGAAGGGGAAATCCGGGCTGGTCGCCCAGAATTCCAGAAATGCCCCGAGGTCGTCGGCCACATAACACTCCGCCAGCACCCCGAGGGCGGGATGGCCGGGTTCCACCTCCCCCAGCACGGTCACCGCCGGAACGAGCCCCGGTGCGAGCCTGGCTTCGGACCGCGGCGCGGAACGGAGATTGCCGATGTGCAGGACGGCGCTGCCGATCTGCTCGGTCTCCAGCTGGGTGAGCACGCGCCGCACGGTGGCGGTGTCGGCCACGCTCACGGCCTCGGCGGCCGCGCCCAGCAGCGCCTCAATCGCCTTGCCCGCGTCAGGCAGCACATCCAGCCCGGCGCTCAGGGCCGTGGGTTTCGCGCCGGCCAGCGCGCGGTCCAGCCTGCCCTGGAGGAGAGCCTTGGCGCCTTCCCCGAATCCCTCCCATTTTTCCTGCAATTGCTGCAAAAGTTTCAGCCGCGCGGAGCGCTGCGCCAGCCCGCGGTCAATCTCCTGCAGCACGCGCTGCGCGTCGCGAAACTCCCGGGTGAGCTCGATGATCGTCTGCTGCCCGGTCGCGGCCTCCTGGTTCAGGCGGGTCTTCTCGGCCGCGGCCGCCTCGGCCCGGGTGGTGGCATCCATGGCCGCGAGCGCGGCGGCATGCTGCTGGGCCCGGATGGCGTCAAGCTCGGCGGCGAGCGCGTCGTGGCGCTGGGCGGAGGTCTTTTGGTCCACCTCATGCCCGGTGCAGTCGGTGCGGAGCCGGGCGACG
>CAIXIZ010000054.1 GCA_903919625.1 uncultured Verrucomicrobiota bacterium | reverse complement strand
CACACGGCCCAGCCGTGGCGCTGGTTTTTCACCATGCGGCCGAGGAAATAGGTGAGCGCGCTCGGGATCGCGAAGATCGAGAGGATCTGGAGGAAGTTGGAGAGCGGCGTGGGGTTCTCGAAAGGGTGCGCGGCGTTGGCGTTGGCGTAGCCGCCGCCGTTCGTGCCGAGCATCTTAATCGCGACCTGCGAGGCCATCGGGCCTTGGGCGATGTTCTGCGTGTCCACCTTCTGGTCCGCCATGACGGGCTGGTCCACCATGATCGGTTTGCCTGTGGCGTCCTTCACGGCCACGCCCTTGTCGTCCAGCTTCGCGACGGAGGTGGTGAGCGCCTTACCCTTGTCGTCCAGCTTCGGAACCTGGATCGTATAAGGTTCAAGTGTTTTTGCCGCCGTGTAAGGCTTGAAATTCTGGATCATGCCTTGCGAGACGAGGATCAGTGCGAACACGACGCAGATGGGCACGAGCAGGTAGTAGGTAACGCGCACGGTGTCGGCCCAAAAATTACCGATAGTCTGCGCGCTGTGGCGCGCGATGCCGCGGACGAGCGCGCCGGCGATGGCGATGCCGGCGGCCGCCGAGGTGAAGTTGTGGATCGTTAGCGCGACCATCTGCGAGAAATAGCTCATGGTCGCCTCGCCGACGTAGTTCTGCCAGTTGGTGTTGGTGGTGAAGCTCGCGGCGGTGTTGAACGCCAGCGCGGGAGCGAGCCCGGCGAAGTTTTGCGGATTGAGCGGCAGATGATCCTGGAAGCGCAAAATGAAATAGGTGAACAGCAGCCCGACGAGGCTGAACGCCAGCAACGCAAAGGTGTAGCCGAGCCAGCTTTGCTCCTTCTCGGGATTGATGCCGCACACGCGGTAGGTCAGCCGCTCGAACGGGCGGACGAGCGGGTCGAGGAACGTGCGCCCGCGCGCGTCGAGCACCTGCACGAGGTAGAGGCCGAGCGGCTTCGTGATCAGAAGCAGCGCGCCGACATAGAGGGCAAATTGGAGCCAGGCGTTGGGATTGTTCATGGCGGGAACGGTTCAGAATTTTTCCGGGCGCAGCACGGCCACGACGAGATAGGCGAGGAGGGCGAGTGCGAGGAGGGCGATGACGGTGGTTTCCATGGTGGGAGAGGCTGGGCGAAGTTTCGGCCGCAGGCTGCGCGCCGGTTGTCAAAGTCAGCGCATTTCTTGGCAAAAGCGCGCGTAGGCGGCGGCGAGGACGAAGAAGGCCACCGAGAGGGCGAGGAGGACGAGGTCGTTATTCATGACCCCGTGAGGATAGCACGGCGGGGCCTGCCCGCCAAATAAAGTAGAGCCGCGCCGGCGTTAAGAAGGTATCAAGGGATAACACGCCGTGTAAGTCTCGGCCCCTTTTAATCCCTGCGCTGCCCCTCGTCCAATCAGGCTGAACGGGGGGGGCCAGAAGGCCAAATTGGCGCTAAACCAATCCGAATATGATTCTTTTTAGACCGGTAAGTCATTTATAGATATATTATGCGGCCAGAGCGTTTTCTGCCCACAGCTGATCCCAAGGCGGCTAAAACACCCTGGCCCACAGCGCCTTGAGGTAACGGCTTTCGAGACAGTTCGAGAAGACGGGATGGTCCGGGCCGGGACCGGTGCGGTCAAAAAATTGCAGGCGCCGCTGCTGGCGGTGGGCGGCCTTGATCATATGGGCCTCAAAATTCTCCAGGGAAAGCAATCCGGAGCAGGAGCAGGTCACGAAGATCCCGCCGGGTGTTCAGGTGGTTTCATCCACCCGGATGGGCAGGATGACCAAGGGCAGATTGGCGAGAAAGAAGCGGCGCTGGAGCGTAAAAGCCGTATGATTGTGCAGGTAACGCGTGAGGCGCGTTTCCTGGGTGAACGCGAGTTGCCCGGCGAAAAACACCTGGTTGGGATAATCCTTTGCCGCCTGGCTCGCGAGACCCATGACTTCACCGATGATGTCATGCCCGATGGCGGTATAGGTCGCAGCGCCGTAGTGGTGCGCCCGCGCCCAGGTCGCGTAATGCTCCGCATTGTCCGCCGTATGCTTGCGCAAGGACTCAAGATCCGCCGCCCCTTTGAAATTGCCCGCATCCACCGCACCCACCTGCAAAAAGACCAGGTTGCGAAACGTGGTGCCAAACATCCGCGGCACATGGAGCGCCGTGTGCAGGCCCAGGCCGTTGTACCCGTTGACGAGGATGATGGCCGTGCGCGACTTCGGGTCTGCGACATGCGGAACCGGGGCGTGCAGGGTTTTTTCAATCTCGGCCGCGTCCACGATCGCATCAAGCCGGCGGAGCTGGACGGAGACGTTGCGGTAGTGGCGCTTGATGGCGTAGGCCGCGCCAATGAGCAGTCCGGTGATGACGATGGTGATCCAGCCGCCTTCCATGAATTTTTCGACCGTCAATGACACCAAGATTGAAAAGGTGAGGGCAAATCCGAAGCCGTTGATGGCGAGTTTCCGCAGCCAACCAGCCTCGGTCCGGCGCTCCTGCCACCAGTGGATCACCATGCCCAGCTGGGAGAGGGAAAAGGTGATGAAGACATTGATGGAGTAGAGCACCACGAGCAAATCCACCGATCCGCGGGTAAACCACATCATCACGAGGGCTGCGCCCCCCATCAGCAGCAGCCCGTTATGGGTGACGAACCGGTCAGAGAGGTTCGCAAACCGGGTCGGGAACCAGCGGTCGAGCGCCATGTTGGCCAGCACGCGCGGGCCGTCCAGAAAGCCCGTTTGGGCGGCGATGAGCAGCAGGGCCGCCTCCGAAGCGAGCGTGACGTTGACGAACCACCAGCCGGCGGTGTGATTCCAGCCGCCGGACATGGCCTCGAACAGCACCGCATTGAGGGTTTTGCCCTCGACGGGTTGCACCGCATAAAGCAGGTAGGCCAGCAACAGGCCCGCGACCGTGATCGCGAGCGACGCCCCCATATAAAGCATGGTGCGGCGGCCGGTCTGCACCCGCGGTTCCCGCAGGATCGGCAGGCCGTTGCTCACCGCCTCAATGCCGGTATAGGTGCCCGCACCCATGCTGTAGGATTTCAGCAGCACGGCGAGCAGGCCAAACCAGCCGACGCTCGCGCTGACAGTGTGAACCTCGTGCGCGGTCGCAGCCGCCACTCCGCCGAGCCCATGGGCATGGGTGGCAATGGCGTAGAGAATCGCAAAGGCATGGGTGGCGACAAAAATGAAAAACGGCACCATCCACAGCATCACCGACTCCTTGACGCCACGCAGGTTGACGAGCGTGAGACCCAGCACCCCGGCGAGGGAGAACCAGAATTTGCCGGGCAGCCAGGACGCCGGCGTGATGCTGAACAGCGCATCGGCGCCGCTGGCCACCGAGATGGTGATCGTCAGCACATAATCAATCAGCAGGGCGCTGCCGGAGACGACCCCGAAGAACGGGGAGAGCAGCTTGCTCGCCACGAGGTAACCCCCGCCACCGGCCGGAAACAAGGCGATGATCTGTGAATAGCTCGCGCAGATGGCGACAATGGTCACCACCGACGCCAGAGCGACAAACAAGCTCAGGTGCGTGTTGCCACCGAGCGCCTTGAACGCCTCCTCCGGGCCGTAACACGACGACGACAGCCCGTCCGCGCCAAGGCCGACCCAGGCCAGCACCGCAATGAGCGACACTTTGTGAAACAACCCCTGCTCGTTCAGCGAACGCGCCCGGCCAATGAAGATGGATTTGAGTGACATACGGTTACGGTCAGGCCCGAAGGCCGCAATCATGCTCCGGCGGCACCCCTGGTGTTCCCATGGGTGCACGACGGTGCGGTGGTGTGGGAGCGACCGTGGAGACATCCCGCAGGTGCAGGAGCCCTAGTGGATCACCCTTCCCATTGCCGACGAGGTTAGCTGACGGGCTCGGTCCTAGGAAGTGACCTTGGGTGCAATTGCTTGCACCCGTTCGCCCCGGCCGCGGCGCGTGAGCGCGACGGCATTTGGGTTCCCCGTGAAAACGCCGAGGAAGCGGCGTCGTCTTTGGCGGTGAAAGAACTCAGACGGGCCCGAGCATGGGATGCGTTAAGAAAAAATCAAATGTATTAAAACGGTAAGTCACTTATATATAATATGTATATAATAGGTGCCCGCAGCGTTGATCTGCCCACGGACGATCCCACGGCGGCTAAAACACCCTCGCCCACAGAACCTTGAGGTACCGGCTTTCGAGACAGTTCGAGAAGACGGGATGGTCCGGGCCGGGACCGGTGCGGTCAAAAAATTGCAGGCGCCGCTGCTGGCGGTGGGCGGCCTTGATCACATGGGCCTCAAAATCCTCCAGAGAAAGCAAGCCGGAGCAGGAGCAGGTCACGAAGATGCCGCCGGGTTTCACCAAGGAAATGGCCAGCAGGTTGAGGTCCTCGTATTTCTGACGGCCCTCCCAGTTGCCATGATCCTCGCGCGTGAAAATGAATTTGGGCGGATCGAGCACCACCACATCCCATTTTTCCCCGTTCTGTTGCATCTGGCGTGTGTAGGCAAAGGCGTCGGCATGGACAAACTTGAGCCGCGCCTGGTTCAGGTTGGCATTGCGCTTCGCCTGGGCGAGCGCGACTTCGTCAAGATCCACGCTCGTGACCTCGGCCGCGCCGCCCAGCACCGAGGCGCAGAGCGAGAAACCACCGGTATAGCAGCACAGATCGAGCACGCGCGCCCCCTGGGTAAAACGGGCGATCCCCTTGCGGTTGTCGCGCTGGTCGCAAAAGAAACCCGTTTTATGTCCCTGGGCAAAATCCACCTCATAGCGCACGCCGTGCTCCCGGATCTTCACTTTGGCGGGCGCGGCGGCATTGGTCTCGTTAAACGTGGACGGCTTGATGCCCTCCAGGCTGCCAAGGTCGTGGTCCACATGGACGCGGGCAAACTTCGTGCCGGCCAGCTCGTGCAGCAAGGGCAGCCACGCCGGCAGACGTTGCGCCATGCCGAGCGAATACACCTCGCAAAGCAGCGTCTCCCCGTAACGGTCAATGGTCAGCCCGCTCAGGCCGTCGCCGTCGGAACTGATGAGCCGGTAGGCATCCGTGCTGGCGTCCAGTTTGAATAATTCCCGGCGCAAGGCGACCGACCGCCTCATGGCGATTTCAAAATATGCCTCGGTGACGGGTTCGGTCGAGTGGCAGACCACGCGGAGGGGAATTTTCGCCCGCGGGTTGAACAGGCCGCCGCCACAGAGTCCGCCATTTTTGTCGAAGACATTGACAAAATCACCAGGCCGCGCGTCGCGGGAGACCTCGCCGAGCAGGCGGGGAAAGAGGGCCGGAGCGATGGTAAAATACTTCAAGTGCGCCCAAGGGGTTGGCCAGGCGGAGCGGTCGCCCGGGGCGCGCACCGCCGGTTCCGGTCGGGCTAAGGGAGTTTTTTCGATGGGCTT
>CAIXIZ010000053.1 GCA_903919625.1 uncultured Verrucomicrobiota bacterium | reverse complement strand
CGTCACCAAATCCTCCTGGTAAAAACCATTGGCACGCGGGGGTCGGATATGACCTGCGCGCCACCAACCAACATCCACCATGACCGATCCCGTCAGTGATTTCCTCACCCGCCTCCGCAATGCGTCGAAGGCCGGCCTCGCCGAGTGCGTCTCCCCGCACTCCAACCTCAAGGAAAGCCTCGCCGCCATCCTCAAGACCGAGGGCTATATTTCCGATTATGCCGACGGCGCCGATGCCCAGGGCCACAAGACCCTCGTCGTCAGGATGAAGTACGTCGCCAGCACGCCCGCGCTCACCGCGCTCAACCGCGTGTCGACCCCCGGCCGCCGCCTCTATTTCCGCTACACTGAGATTCCCCGTGTCCTCAACGGTCTCGGCATCGCCATCCTTTCCACCTCGAAAGGGCTGCTCAAGGATCAGGACTGCCGTCGCCAGAAAGTCGGCGGCGAGCTGATCTGCAACGTCTGGTAACACCGCACCCACCATGAGCCGCATCGGCAAACAACCCGTTCCCATCCCCGACAAGGTCAAGGTCGACATCCAAGGCCACACCGTCCGCGTCGAGGGTCCCAAAGGCAAGGTCACCAAGTCTTTCGCCCCCGTCGTGAGCATCACGCAGGCCGACAGGAAGATCACCGTCGCCCCCACCGCCGACACCAGCCGTTTCGCCAAGGCGATGTATGGCACCGCCCGCTCGGTCATCGCCGGCATGGTGAAAGGTGTGTCGGTCGGCTACAAAAAGGAGCTCGAGATCCAGGGCGTCGGTTTCAAGGCCACGCTCAAGGGCAGCCAGCTCGACCTCTCGCTCGGCTACTCGCACCCGATCATTTTCGACATTCCCGAAGGCATCAAGATCACCGTGGTCGAGGGCACCAAGCTCGCCATCGAGGGCGCCGACAAACAGCTCGTGGGCCAGGTCACCGCCGAGATTCGTGCCTACTACCCGCCCGAGCCTTACAAGGGCAAGGGCGTCCGGATCGTCGGCGAGCATGCCGAACGCGTCCGCCGCAAGGAAGGCAAGACCGTCGCCTGAGCCGTTTTTTCCCCTTCTTTATTTTTTCCCTCTCCCTTTCCCGATGAACACCGTCCACAAAGCCGTGCTGCGTCAGAAACGCCGCTGGCGCATTCGCAAGAAGGTCAACGGCACCGCCGTCCGCCCGCGCCTCTGCGTGACTTTCACCAGCAAGCACATCTACGCGCAGGCGATCGACGACGATGCCGGCACCACACTCGTGTTTCTCGGCACGCTCGATCCCGAGCTGCGCCGCCAGAAGCTCGCCGCCAATCTCGCCGGGGCGAAAGCCCTCGGCCTGGCGTTTGCCGCCAAGGCCAAAACCGCCGGGCTTGGCCCCGTGGTCTTCGACCGCACCGGTGCCCTCTATCACGGCAAAGTCAAAACCTTCGCCGACGCCGCCCGCGAAGGCGGCCTTCAATTCTAAAAACCGCATGAGCACCGAACCCGATTCAGTTCCCCCGACCGCGGCGCCCGTTGCCGAGGCAGCCGCCCCTGTTTCCGCCCCGACCGCCCCTTCCGCCCCGGCCCCCGACCGTCCTGCCCGCAGCCAGCGCCGCGATGGTCCGGGTGGTGGTGGTGGCGGCGGCAATCGCGGCCCGCGCCGCGACGACCGCAACAAACCGGCTTCGACCACGAATCCCGATGGCAGCCCGGCCATGCTGGAGAAAATTGTTTTCATCAACCGCTGCGCCAAGGTCGTCAAGGGCGGCCGTCGTTTCAGTTTTGCCGCGCTCGCCGTCGTCGGCGACCAGAAGGGCAACAT
>CAIXIZ010000052.1 GCA_903919625.1 uncultured Verrucomicrobiota bacterium | reverse complement strand
GCGACCGAGCATCCGCTCGACACCAGCATCGGTTTCGACACCGCCTCCGCGTTTCCGAGCGGCGCGCATGTGGCGGAGGTGGAGATCGACCCGGAGACGGGCATGGTGCGGATTCTGAGCTATGTCGCGGTCGACGACTGCGGCACGATCTACAATCATCAGATCGTCGAGGGGCAGTTGCACGGCGGCTTGATGCAGGGCATCGGCCAAGTGCTCGGCGAGCACATCGTGTATGGCGCGGACGACGGCCAATTGCTGACCGGCACGTTCATGGACTACTTCATGCCGCGCGCGCACCTCTTGCCGAAGATCACGCTGATCGATCGCGGCGTGCCTTCACCCGCCAACGCGCTCGGCGCGAAGGGCGCGGGCGAGGCGGGCGCGACCGGCTCGATCCCCGCGCTCGCCAACGCGGTGCTGGATGCGCTCAAGCCGGTGAACGTGAAGCATGTGGAGATGCCCTATACGCCGGGCCGGATCTGGACGGCGATCCACCAGCGGGGATAGGGGATGGCGGGATTGGATCGGGCCTAAAGCACCATCTGCTGGTGCGAACAGGCGCTGCATTTGAACGTCACGCGCTCGGTTCCGGGGGCGGCCATGACGTGCCCCTGGTGTCCGCACTTGCCGCACTTGGTCGCGATCTTGGTCTCGAGCCGCGAAACCTTGAGATTTTTGCGCTCCAATGCCTCGCGGATCAGGCGGTCGGTTTCCTCGCGCATCTCCTGCTTCGACATCGCGATCCCTCTCAACCGGATGATGCGCGCGCCGCGCCGGTTGCCCGCCGGTCTTGTATCGTCGAACCGCCGGCCTGGAAAGGCTTCCCCGCCGTCGTTTCTCGCCACCGCTCTCTCCTCGTCATTGCCGGGCTTTGCCCGGCAATCCATGAGACCGTGCGGCGGACACCGCTCGTACCAGCACGCCCGCTGCGCCCGGTCATGGATGCGCGTGCCAAGCCCGCGCATGACAGCGGTTATGGGGCGCCCGTCCGTTGCCATTCGTATGATGCCGGTGACGGGCGGGGCGTCCGTTGCCATTCGTGGCGCGGGCGATGGCTGAAATTTAACAGTTTCACGAGGAATCAGGGTCTATTGTGGAACCCGATGCGTCTTTAATACGCCTTCATCATGGGTGTTAAAGGCACCTGTCGTCATGCTTCGCGGATCAATGAAATGATGAGACCCCGTTCCCTGTTGTTCGCCGCTCTGGTTGCGGCCGCTCTGCTTCCCGCCGGTGCGGCGCTGGCGCAGTATCGCGAGCCGGCCCCGCAGCCCTATCCCTACGGGCAGGATTCCCGGAACCCGCCGCCGCCGGGCGGCTATATCCCGGCCGACGATGACGATGACGTAGACGTGATGCCGCGCGCGCCTGGGGCGATGATGTTGCCGCCGCCGCCGTTTTTCCTGCCGCCCGGCGCGCGTCCGCCGGCCCCGATCGACGGCCCCGGTTTGGCGTCACGCGGCGGCGACCAATATTCCCCCGGCCCGATGGGCGTCGAGCCGCCGACCCAATTTTACGGCCAGCCGCCCGCCACGCCGCAG
>CAIXIZ010000051.1 GCA_903919625.1 uncultured Verrucomicrobiota bacterium | reverse complement strand
CTTTTTTTCGGGCCATGATAAATTTCTCCGATAAATGTGACCCAGGTCAGGCGGCCTTCCCACCTGTGGGCAAGGCCTTGAGAATGTGTTCCAACTCCTCAGCCCCAGGTTGCACGGCCCGGTCGAGCGAACGGCGGGCAACCTCGACGGCGGTTATGGGTGCAAGCCCCTTGGCGAAGCCGGCCACCGAGGCCATGATGCAGCGGAGATACTGGATGTCCGCGGCATTGTTAAACTTGATGCGATTCGCCAGCGGATTGACGAATCCATAGGCAAAAAAAATGCCGAGCAAGGTGCCCGTAAGGGCGGCCGCAACCCGCTCGCCGACCACCTCGGGGCCGTCCGAAATCGCGGCCATGGTATTGATGATGCCGAGCACGGCGGCGACAATGCCGATGCCGGGGAGCGAGTCGCCGATCAGCTGAAGCAGATGCACCGGATGCTCGGCCTCGGCCTCCTTGGCCTCGAGTTCGGTGGTCATCAGCTCCTCGAGCTGGTCGGGTTTGATCCGGCCATCAATGACGGGTTTGAGCGAGTTGATGAGAAACTCCTTGCGCTCATGGCTGGCCAGAAATTCGGGATGCCGGACAAAGATGGAACTGGCGTCGGGGTTGGCCACGTGCTCCTCCAGCGCGATCAGGCCGTTCCGCCGGCCGACAAGAAGCAGCTCGTAGAGCAGCTCCATGAGCTTGATGTATTCCGCCTTGCCGACGCCGCCCTTGCCCGAGATGGCGCCCTGCACCTTGTGCATGATCTCCTTCAGCACATGGGCGGGGCTGGCAATGATCAGCACGCCGAGCGCGACCCCGAGGATCACCACAAACTCCGAGAGATGCAGCAAGACCAGGGGGTTCCCGCCCGCGAGCATGAAGCCGCCGAGGGTCGAGAGCAAAACGATGATACCTCCGACGAGAATGAGCATGAAAAGGATGGAGGCTGGCACCCGGGAGAAACCCGGGCAGCCGGCCTCAGCGGTTGCGCGCCGCCTGGATATAGGTGCGCAGCCCGAGGATGGCCTGGGAATGGATCTGGCTGATGCGCGATTCGGTCAGATGAAAGACCGCCGCAATTTCGGCCAGACGCATGTTTTCGTAATAATACATGGCAAGGATACGACGCTGTATATCGGGCAGTTCGGTGATTCGTTGAGCGACAAGTTTGCCCAGTTCCTCCTGTTCCAGCCGGGCCTGCACCGGCACCGCCTGTTCGTCGGCAATCAGCTCATGCAGCGAGCCGCCCGCGCCCTCCTCACTGTCAGCCGTATCGTCGATGGCCACAAAGGTGATCGGCCGCACCTCGGCCAGCCAGTGGGTGTAGTCCTTGGGGGTGAGCCCCAGCTCGACCCGCGTCTCCTCCTCGGTGGGCGCCCGGCCCAGCCGTTGTTCCAGCACGCCGATGGCGGACTTGATCTTGCGGGCCTTGGCCCGCGCCCGCCGTGGAAACCAATCGAGCCGGCGCAGTTCATCCAGCACCGCGCCCCGGATCCGCATGGTCGCATATGCGGCAAAGGTGTGCCCTTGCTCCGGATTGTAACGGCGGACGGCGGCAATCAGCCCGGTCACCCCCACACTGTGCAGGTCATCGGCGTCCACATGCGCCGGGAGGTTGAGCTTGATCCGGTCCACCACATTGCGGACCAGCGGCAGGTAGCGCTCCAGCAAGGAGTGCTCATCGACGGCCCCGCCGGCGGACTCATAGGCACGCCAGGCGGAATGGACGGTGGGAGCAGGTTCGGCGACGGCGAGGGCAGTTGATTCCGTGTTCATGAGGAGGTGGGTTGGTTGATGCTAGGAGCAAATTTAACGCGCGCGGGCGGTGACCGGGGCCGGCCCGGCGGGCGCAGGGACCATGGGAGGGGTGGTGCCGCGGGGACGGGCGGTCGCCAGCGCCGGCGGAAGCGCGGGCGCCGGCGGGGTGGAAATCTTGTCCGGCACGACCAGGGACTCGGCCTGCCGTGCCGCCAACGTCTGGGCGAACGCCGACTGGAGCACCTGGCCAAACCAGCGGCCGATGAAGGCGGCGCCCAGGCAGGCCAGGGCGGCATCCCGCAGCACCAGATCGGGTTGCCGTCCGACCGAAAAGCCGGAGAGCATCACGAGGGAGAAGGCAACCGCGCCGAAAAGCAGGACGATAAATTTCATGGGCAGGACGGTTACGGGCCGGGCAACGTGCGGCGCAAGACGGTGCCAATGACCTCGGTCTCCATGTCGCCGGTGAGCGCGGGGCCGGTGCTGAGAAAGAGCGGCGCCAGCTCGCCCTCGACCAGAAATTCCCACAGGCGCCCCCAACGGGTGACTTCGTCGAGATGGGTGAGCACGAGATGCGTCGCGCCCAGTTCGCGGCCGCGCGCACTGGCGGCCCTCAGCCCCTCGGCAGCATACGCGGCATTGAGCACGAGCACCCGGCCGGTGATTTGCTCGCGGTCCAGAAAATTCATCATCGCCCGGGCCTCCACCGTGCCGCGGGGCGGCAGGCCGGGCAGATCCGCAAGCAAAAATCCCGGGGCCGCGACCGAGGCGCCCGGCGCATAGTGTTCCATCGGCACCCCCAGAGCCTCACAAAACACTTCCAGTGCCGGGGCGGGATTGGGGCGGTCAAACTCAACTTTCCACACCTGCCCCCGCGCCGCACGCGTGAAAACCTCCCGCGCGAGCCACTTGCACAGCGCCGTGGTACGGCCCGAGCCGGGCGCGCCCAAAAACGCCGCCCGTGCCGGCAGGGGCCGGGGCGGGCGCGAAGTCACGGCCGAGTTGAGCTCACGCCCCAGATCAATGAGCGCCTGGGACAAAGGCTGTCCGGCGGCCGCCCGCCAGCCGGAAGTGATTTCCAGCCGGCCCAACAGCCGGTCGGAAAATCCAGCCCGGCGCAAAACCGCCGTGAGCGGAGCCTCGGCCCCGGTTTCAGGCTCAGCTCCCGCTGCCGTCCTGGGTGGCGGCTCATTGCGGTCTGCCGGATGCAATATTTTTGGCGCGACCGGCCGGGGAAGCTCGGCCACCACCTCGAAACGTGGTGCACCGAGCCAGCGGCCCAGACCGGCGCGCGGCTGGGCCTGCACCGACAGCACCCGGGCCGCCAGGCCCAGCTGGCCCTGGATCGTGGCCACGGCCTCGGCCGCCGAGCCCACCACGAAACGGTAGGTGCCGGGGCTGGGCGGAGAACTGATGGCGGTGGCGGACATGGGTCAGGGCTGGTTATAAGGGCCGGACATTTAGGCGGCGCGCAGCACCGGTGCCGCGGCGGGAAGCGGGGCGGCCTGGGGAAGCGGGGCGGTGATAATGCCGGCGTTTTCCACCTCTGTGGCCGGCGGCAGCTCCTGATAGGAAAGGACCACCAGCCGCGGGAAGGTCGGCTCGACGAAGCGGCGCAACGCGAGGCGGATTTCCGTGCCGACCACCACGACCGCATGCCCGCCACCTTCGGTGAGTCTGGCCGTTCCGCGGGAAATCTGCTCCAGGAGGTGCCGGCCCAGCGTCGGTTCCAGCGCGAGGCTGATCTCGCCCGGACTCCGGTGAATCTTGCCCGCCAGCACCTGCTCCAACCGGGGGTCAAGCGTAAGCGCACGCACCACGCCCGGACGCGTCTCATGCTCGCCGACAAAATATATGCCGAGCCGCCGCCGGACCAACTCGCTCAGCTCGTCCGGATTTTTTG
>CAIXIZ010000050.1 GCA_903919625.1 uncultured Verrucomicrobiota bacterium | reverse complement strand
CCGCCTGCGCGCCTTGCTGGCCATCGCGCCCAGCCTGATTTTGGAAAAGACCAGCCAGCACCCGTTTGCCCGGCTGCGCCTGCCCGACCAGGGCCCGCGGCCCCATGAGATTTCCGGCGGGCTTTGCACCTGGTCGGAATTGCGCGAACTGGTCGCCAGCCGCCAGATCGCCTTCGCCGTGCAGGGCATGACGCACGCCAGTTTGGACGATCCCGCCGCGGACTTGTCGCGTGAAATTCTCGATCCCGGCCTGCTTCTGACCGTCAAGCTGATGGTGCAGATTGAAAATTTTGTCTTTCCGTTTGGCCGGTTTACCCCCCTGGCCCTCAAGGTGGCGCGCGCCCATTACCGCCACGTTTTTCGGATCGGTCAGGCCAGCAACTCCGGCTGGGACGCCCCGGTCTTGTATCGGGTCAACGCCGACAACATGGCCTCACCCGACGCGCTTTTCACGCCTGGCAAACTTCGTCGCTACCGCGTCAGGGCGTGGTGGAACCGGCTGTGCCGTCGGTGAAAATAGTGGGTTGACTTGTTGTCGCCAGAAAATTGCATGTCCGGAAAAGTCACTTTTCCTGTGGCTCCCCTTGACTCAAATTCCCTCCCCCATGACCCAGCTGGCCTTACTCCTGCACCTGATGATTGATCGCTCCTCCCGTCGGCGGCACGGCCTTTGGCTCGCCCTCGCGGTGGCCGCCGTGGCCCTCGTCAATCCGGCCCGTGCTCTCGTCATCGACGCCACTTTCGACAGCTCGATCACCAATGATGCCAGTGCTTCCGTCATCGAAGCGACCATCAACCAGACCATTCAGCTGTACCAGTCGGTCATCGCCAATCCGATCACCGTCAACATCACTTTTCAGGAAATGGGCACCGGTCTCGGCCAGAGCAATACGTTCTTTATCGGTGTCAATTACACCGACTATTTGAGCGCCTTGGCCGCCCATGCCCATAGTGCCAACGATGCCACCGCGCTGGCCCATCTGCCGGGCACCACCAACAACCCGGTGGACGGCCAGGCGACCTTGAGCGTCACCACCGCCCTCGCCAAGGCGCTGGCCCTGGGGATCAGTCCGGGTGACCCCGCCCTCGACAGCACCATCTCGCTGAACACTTCGCTCATGAACCTGAACCGGACCGGCATCAACCCCGCGAAATACGACCTGCAGACGGTGGTTTCGCACGAGATTGATGAAGCGCTCGGCACTTCCTCGGGACTCGGAACCGGGGCGATCAACCCCGTCGATCTCTTCCGCTACACTCTGGCCGGCGCCCGCACCTTCACCACGGCCGGGGACAATGCCTATTTTTCCCTCAACGGCACCACCCAGTTGGCGCAGTACAACCAGGATGCGAGCGGCGATTATGGCGACTGGTGGAGCATCAATGGCGGCCAGACGCCGCGGGTGCAGGATGCCTTTGCCACGCCAGGCGCGACCCCCAGCCTCGGGGTCGAGCTGACTGCGCTGGATGTCATTGGCTTTGATGTGGCGGCCACGATTCCGGAGCCCGCCAATACCGCCCTCGTTCTGGCCGGTTTCGCCACCCTTTGCCTGGGTGGCCGGAAGCTCGCCCGTCGCCGGTCGCAGCTGGCCGGCTGAAAATTTTCCGTGTGTTTCGGCGGTTCCTGGGCAACTTTCCGCCCATGTCCGACGATCTTGCCAGCCTCGTCACTGCCATAGCCCGGCGCGCCCGCGCCGCGTCGCTCTTGCTTGCCACGGCGCCCACCGCCGCCAAGGACGCCGCGCTCGCGAAACTGGCCGACCTCATCGACGGCGCGCAGGCGGCGCTCCTCGCCGCCAACGCGCGCGACCTCGCCTCGCCTGAGGCCGCCGACCAGCCGGCCGCCGCGCGCGAACGCCTCACGCTCACGCCCGCCAAGCTCGCCCACCTCGCCCAGTCCGTCCGTGCAGTCATTGCCCTCCCCGACCCCATCGGCACCGAACTGGAGGCCTGGACCCGTCCCAATGGTCTGCGCATCCGCAAGCTCCGCGTGCCGATCGGTGTCATTGGCATCATTTACGAGTCCCGCCCGAATGTCACCGTGGACTGCGCCATCCTCTGTCTGAAAAGTGGCAACGCCTGCATCCTGCGCGGTGGCAGGGAAAGTTTTCACACCAACACCGCGCTCGCCG
Organism: uncultured Verrucomicrobiota bacterium; assembly: GCA_903919625.1. GTDB lineage: Bacteria > Verrucomicrobiota > Verrucomicrobiia > Opitutales > Opitutaceae > CAIYUN01. Next base: position 12,481 of record CAIXIZ010000050.1, on the reverse strand, counting down.
CGCTGATCGCCCAGGCGCTCACCGCCGCCCAGCTCCCGGCGGACGCCGTCCAGCTCATTCCCACCACCGACCGCGCCGCGCTCACCACGCTCCTCCGGCTCGACACGCTCATTCATTGCATCATCCCCCGCGGGGGCGAGAGCCTCATCCGCTACGTCACCCAAAATTCCACCATCCCCGTCATCAAGCATTACACCGGGGTGTGCTTTGTCTATGTGGACCGCGACGCCGATGCCGGCCTGGCCGAAAAGATTCTCCTCAACGCCAAGGTCCAGCGCCCGGGCGTCTGCAATGCCGCCGAACAGCTCCTCGTCCACGCCGCCGTGGCCGACACCCTGTTGCCGCGGCTGGCCGCCGCGCTGCTCGCGAACAATGTCCGGTTGCGCTGCGACCCCGCCAGCGCCGCCATCCTCGCGCGCGCGCAGCTCGCGCACACGGCCGCCACGCCCGCCGATTTCACCACGGAGTTTCTCGATCTGATCCTGGCGGTGCGTGTCGTCGATTCGCTCGACGCCGCCATCGCCCTCATCAACCGCGACGGCTCGGCCCACACCGACGCCATTGTCACGCGCGACCCGGCGGCAGCCGCCCGCTTCCAGGCCGAAGTGGACAGCGCCGTCGTGCTCTGGAACGCCAGCACCCGTTTCAACGACGGCTTTGAGTTCGGCTTCGGGGCCGAAATCGGCATCAGCACCGACCGCCTCCACGCCCGCGGCCCGATGGGCCTCCGCGAGCTCTGCACGTACAAATACGTGGTCGATGGGACCGGCCAGGTCCGGGGCTGATCTTTCCCGGCTGGATTGGTCGAGGCCGGATCACGGTACCGGTAATGACACAATTTGGCCTCGGCCAATGTAGGTCGGGCTTTAGGCCCGACGTGTCGGGGACAAACCCCGACCTGCAATTTTTATAATGCGTCACTACCTCGGCATCTGCCTGCTTGATCCCTGCGGCAGTCTGACCAGATTCAGGCCAGATTTTATTCCATGAATCCTGTCACTGTCGGTACCAGCGAAGCCAAAGCCAAGTTCGCCAGCCTGCTCGCCCGCGTCGCACGGGGCGGCGAGGTTATCATCACCCGGCATGACCGGCCCGTGACCAGGCTCACGTCCGTGCCGCCCGCTGCACGGCACTCGGTCGTGGCGGCGCTCGCCGGACTGGCCGCGATCCGCGCCCATGCCCGGCCCTGCCCCGACTCCCAGAAAGACCTGATTGTGGCCGGACGCCGGACATGACACCATGCGTATGATCAAAACCAAGACCCTTTCAGTTGCCTCCTTTCGTTTCGCGACTCAGCAACTTCGCCGCCGCCTTGGCAAGCGTGTGGCCGTGTCTGACTCCGCCCGTTTCAAGGCTTCGTTTGACGGCAGCAAGCTGTCGTTCCTGCCCGAGGCTGTCGTGAAACCGCGCTCGGACGCCGATATCGCGGTCGTGCTCGCGCTGGCCAACCGGCACCGGGTGCCGGTGACCACGCGCGGGGCGGGCACTTCCTTGACCGGCTCCGCTTCGCCCATCCGCGGCGGGTGGGTGCTGGATCTCTCGGGGTGGAAGCGCATCCGCATCGATGCCGAGGCCGGCCTCGCGCACACCCAGGCCGGGGCGGTCGTGGGCGACATCCATCGGGCGGCCGAGGCCAAGGGCTGGTTTTATCCGCCCGACCCGGCGTCGAAGCAATATTGCACCATCGGCGGCAACATCGCCTGCAATGCCGGCGGGATGCACGGCGGCAAATATGGCGTGACCCGCGACTTCGTGCTCGCGCTCAAGGGCTTCCTGCCGACCGGCGAGCCGGTGACATGGGGCACGCCGACGAAGAAATTCTCCGCCGGCTTCAACCTCCGCGACCTGTGGATCGGCAGCGAGGGGATGCTCGGCGTCGTGACCGGGGCGACGCTCAGGCTCATCCCGCTGCCTGCGGCGCGGTGGACGCTGCTGACGGCATTTGCGGACGAGACCGCGGCGTTTCGCGCGGTCAAGGCGCTCTTCGGACAGCGCGTCCAGCCGGCGATCTGCGAATTTCTTGACCGGTATGCGGTGCAATGCGCGGAAGCCGCCTCGGGCCGGGAGGTGTTTGCCGGCCAGGCCGGGCGTCCGGTGGTGCTGATCGAGCTCGCCGGCACCGTGAGTGAGGTCGCCGACCAGAAAAAAACCGTGCTCGCCTGGGCCCGCACGAAAGCGGCGGCATGGCGCGTGGCCCGCAACCGGACCGAGGCCGAGGCATTGTGGGCGGTACGGCGGGGCTGCTCGCAGGCCATGTTCAAGCTGGCCGACTCAAAAATCAACGAGGACATCGTGGTGCCCCTGCGCAGTTATGAGAAATGCGCGCGGTTGCTGGAAAAACTGCGCCGCAATTACCGGCTGCCCGTGCCGACCTTCGGGCATTTGGGCGACGGCAACCTGCATGTAAACATCATGTACCATCGTGATGACCCTGATGAATGCCGCCGGGCGGCGGCAGCGGGCGAGGCGCTGATGCGCGGCGTGGTGGCATTGGGCGGGGCCATTTCCGGCGAACACGGCATCGGGCTGGCGAAGACACCGTTTCTGCGGCTGCAGCATTCGCCGGCCCAGGTGCGCGCCATGCAGGCCGTGAAGCATGCGCTTGATCCCCGCGGCATCCTCAACCCCGGAAAAATGTTCGAGGTGTTCAAAATCTGGGAGCATCCCCGCGTCAAAGCCGTCTGCCCCTGGGATCATAAGTAAGTTGTCCGTAATTATGCCACCGTCTCGAATGATTTTGACGACACGGAGTAAAGATCCTCGGGGCAAGCCCCGAGGCATTGCAAATGGTAGGGCGGTGCTGGTCGCCGCTCTCCGATCCGGGCGTCGTCAAGCGACGCCCCTACCCCAACCAAGCCGAAGCCAGCTTCGGGGATTCGGACCCACTGGGCTTGGAAAACGCCCCGTCATTACGTTTTCTCCGCCGGCATTTTGCCCGGCCTGGCCGGGTGGGCGGCGAGCAGACGGTCGAGGGGGGTCTGAAAAAAATCTGCCGCCATTGACCGGCTGGCCGCGTCGTCGTAGGCGCGGACGAGCGGATCCAGCCCGGTGAGGAGCGTACTGCTCTCCGCCCCGCCGAAGTCGACCTCCAGCTGCTTGAATTCCCCCAAGGTGATGTGGTCAAGCGGACGTGCCGGCTGGTAGCGGAAATCGGCGGAGTCGTCCTCGGGTGCAGGCGGCACCGGAGTGACCAGCCGCAGCAGAACGAGGCGGTTAAGGCTCTCATTGAGAATCTGGGTGGGCACGTTGATGACCCGCCCAAGCTCAGTCGCAGTACAAGGTGGCTGACAGGCCTGAAAACGGCGGGCAATGGTCAGCAACACCAGCAGCGAAAGCCGTTCGCGCATGGATTCGGCCAGCCCGCTCCAAGCGGTCTGGCTGTTGCGGAAATGGACATTTTGGACGGCGTAACTGACCTGACCGCCGACCAGCACGAAAAGCCAAAAGATATACAATCCGGCCATCAGCACGGGGAGCAGGCTGAGGGGACCGTACAGGCTGGACTGCAAGGCGACCCGACGCACATAGAGAAACGCGAGATAGTTGTTCAGCACCAGCAGCGCCGCGACCACGACCGCCCCGATGAAGGCCGCGCGCCACCAGACCTTGGTGTTGGGGATGAAGCGGTAAAAGAAGGTGAGCAGCACCACGAGCAGCCCGACGGACAGCGAGGGCAGGAGCAGACGCAGTAGGGGCAGCAACTGCCCGCCACCCGGCAGTTTCTCCGCAAAGGCACTGATAAAGGCGCTCGCGGAAAGGCCGGCGGCGGCGGCAAAAAACAGCACGGCCCCGAGCGTCAGCACCGTCCAGTAAAACACCACCCGCATGACCAGCGAACGCCCGCGGCGCACCCCCCAAATCTCATTGAACGCGTTTTCCACCGAAGTAAAAAGCTGGAGCACGATCAGGATGAGGGTGAGCGCCCCGACAACGCCCACCGCCCCGCTGCGGGAGCCCGTGATGAAGTTGTTGATGAGCTTCGTCATCTCGGAAATGGTGCCGGAGTCCGTGCCGGCTGCCGGGAGCAAGCCACCCGGATTCAATGGAACCGCCGGCTGGGCCTGTCCGGCCCGAATCTGGTCATATTCGGTGAGCTGGGGCAGAACCCGGTGCAACAGGCTGTCCAGCTTGCGGGCCGCCAGACCGGGGTCGTTCTGGTTGTTGAGCACGAATCCGGCCACCAGCATGACAATCGCCACCAGCGGGCCGAGCCCCAGCAACGAGCTGAAACTCAGCGCGGCGGCACGGGTGGCCGACTTCGTCTCGATCAGGCCGGTGATGGTGATGGAGAGCACCCGCAGCACCGAGTAGAGCAACCCCCGCAACGAACGGTCGCCCAGATGCTCCGGCCGCCAGATTTCCAGCGAGTAAAAATGGGTGAATTTCTTCCGGAACGTGGCGGCGCGGGACATGGCAGGACGCGCACGCGCGGCTTAGTGGAGCATGAACCAGGCAAAGCCGGCCATGCCGCCCAGCGCCCCGAGCGCGGCGAGACCCACGCCGACGGAACTGATGCAGATGGTGCAGAAATACAGCCCCACCGAGCCGGCCAGAAGAGGGACGATCGGCCCGATGAGCCCCTGGGCCCAGAGCATAAATCCGATCAAACCCAGCCCGAGCATGGCGCGGAAACGGACAAAGGGATAGATGCTGATGGCCTGGAGCAAAAGCATCAGCGTCAGCCCCGCATCCAGCAGCCCGAGCAAGGCGAGCGGCTGTTTGAGGAGAATGGTGGCAAAATCGAAATTCGAGAGCTCCGTGATGGACGGCAGACAGAGCCCGGCGGCGCTGAACGCGAGCGCCAGCAACGCCGCCCAAAGCCCGAGCTTGGCGCAGCGGGCCTGGTCGATGACGAGCGAGTGCTTGTCCTTGGTCTCCGACGTCAGCCCCTCGGCGGCGGCCAGCATGTCGTCCACCGAGATCGGCGGGGCAGAGTCACCCTCCTCATTGAGACTTTTGATCTCTTTTCTCCCCAGCCTGAGCTTTTGCTTTTCCGGAAACACGAGCGCCATCAGTTCGGGATTGGTGCCAAACGCGACCCATTGCTCGCTCACCGCATCGTAGAACAGGGTGGCCGCGTCGATCTGGCCGTTGCCCGCCAGGGTGACAAGCTGCTCCTGATTGAACGGGCCGCGGGCTTCGCTCTCGTTCGCGGCACGGATGTAAAATTCCTGCATGGCCATGATGCCGGCGACGCTGCGCAGGACCGGCCGGCGGGGCAAGGCTTTTGTCGGACGGCCTGGCAGGATAATGCCGCCGGTCCGAGGAGTCCGGACGGCGGCAAACGGAACCGGACGGCGCGGCCGGCCAAACAATACCATTTGCCCCGGCCCGGATTCTGGTAAGTTGCAGGTTTCACCCATGCAGGCTGCGACCCACCTCCACATCAAAGGCGCCCGCGAGCACAACTTGAAGAATCTCGAGTTGCGGCTGCCGCGCGGGAAACTGGTGGTTGTCACCGGTCCGAGCGGGTCGGGCAAGTCCTCGCTCGCCTTTGACACGATCTATGCCGAGGGGCACCGCAAATACATGGAGTCCCTCTCCACGCAGGCCCGGCAGATTCTCGACCAGCTGCCCCGGCCTGAGGTGGACTTCATCCACGGCCTGTCGCCGGTCCTCGCCATCGGTCAACGCACCGGCGGCGATTCCCCCCGCAGCACCATCGCCACCGTCACCGAAATCGCCGACTACGCCCGCCTGCTCTGGTCGCTACAGGGGGTCCAGCTCTGCCCGAAGGACGGCGGGCGGGTCGTGATGCGTTCGCTGGACGACAACGTGGCCCGGGTGCTCGCCATGTGCGCAGGCGAGCGCATCATGCTCCTCGCGCCCGCGCTCCGCGCCAAGCCAAGCGTGCTGCGGGATGAGCTGCCGCGCCTGCGCCAGCGTGGTTTCCAGCGCGTCCGCATCGACGGTGAGATCAGGAACCTCGACGACCCTTCGCCGGTGCCGGCGGGGACCAGGGAACTGCTTGTCGACCTCGTGATTGACCGGTTGGTCGCGAACCCTGACCAGCACAGCCGCATCGCCGACTCGCTGGAACTCGCCTTCCGCGAAGGGAAGGACCGGGCGATTGTGCTCGCCCAAAAGTCGGCCGACGCCCCGTGGCGCGAACTCGCCCTCTCCCAGATGCTCGCCTGCGAGGTCTGTGGCGACGGATTTGAAAAGCTCACCCCAAAACATTTTTCCTTTAACCACACCGAAGGCGCCTGCCCCGCCTGCGGTGGCCTGGGCCGCAAGCTGCGGTTCGTCCCGGAGCTCATGATTCCTGACCCGGCCAAGAGCATCCGGGAGGGCGCGCTCAAGCCCTGGCGCATCGGCGGAAAAAACCTCATCATCAAGCATAATGCCCTGCTCAAACAGCTCGCAGAGCAACTCCCCTTTGATGCCGACGTACCCTGGCAGGATTTGCCGGCCAAGACCCGCGATGCCATCCTGCACGGGGCAGGCGAGCGGCAGTTCGCCTTCTAGCTGCGCCGGATGCGCACCGCCAAAGCGGGACCGTTTGCCGGCGTGATCGCGGATTTGGAGGAAAGCTTTTATCACACGGACAGCGAAGGCTTTCAGGCGCGCCTGACCACCTTCATGGTGAGCGGACCGTGCCCCGGCTGCCACGGCGCACGGCTGAAGGCAAGCAGCGCAGCGGTGAAGGTTGTCGCCGGAGCCGGTGCCCCCGGGGTCAGCTTTCCGCAGTTCATGTCCCTCGATGTCACCGCCGCCCACGCGGTCGCGGTCAAGCTCGCCATTGCGTTGGCGGAAAACGACGCCCTCCGCGAAGTCGTCAACGGGATCGAGCAGCGCCTGCGCTTCCTGGCCGACACCGGCCTGGGTTACCTCACCCTGGACCGCGACTATGGCACCCTCTCCGGCGGCGAGGCCCAGCGCGTGCGGCTGGCGACGCAACTGGGCATGGGGCTTATGGGGGTCATCTATGTGTTGGATGAGCCCAGCATCGGACTGCACCCGCATGACAATCAGCGCCTCATCAGCCAGCTCCGGGGCCTGCGCGACCGGGGGAATACCGTGCTGGTCGTCGAGCACGATGCCGAGACGATGCTCGCGGCCGACGAAATCATCGAGCTTGGCCCGGGCGCCGGCACCGAGGGCGGCCACCTGCTGTTTCAAGGTTCCCCGGCCGCACTCATCGCCTCCCCGCCCAGGCAGACGCGCACCGGCCCCTACCTCTCCCGCCGGCAACGGGTCACGAAGGATGCGGCCCTGAAGTCACCCGACGGCACGTTCCTCACCGTGCGCGAAGCGCGCGAGCACAATCTGCGGGGCATCGACGCGCGTTTCCCGGTCGGCCTGCTCACCTGCGTCACCGGGGTGAGCGGATCAGGCAAAAGCACGCTGGTGAATGACATCCTCGCCACCGCCGCGGCGCGGAAACTCAACGGCGCCAAATCCCTGCCCGGCCGGCACCGTCATCTGGAGCATCTCGATTTTTTTGAAAAACTCGTGCAGGTGGATCAGGAGCCGATCGGCCGCAGCCCCCGCTCCAACCCGGCGACCTATACCAAGCTGCTCGACCAGCTCCGGGAGCTCTACGCCACCGTGCCGCTCGCCAAGGTGCGCGGCTACAAGGCAAGCCGCTTCTCTTTCAATGTGCGCGGCGGACGTTGTGAGCGTTGCCAGGGCGATGGCGTCATCCGGCTCGACATGCAGTTCATGGCCGACGCGTATGCCCCCTGCCCGAGCTGCGACGGCCGGCGGTTCAACCGCGAAACCCTGGAAATTCTGTTTCATGGCAAATCCATCGCCGACGTGCTCAATCTCACGGTGCGAGAGGCCATCACGCTCTTCCGCAACATCCCGCGGGTGCTCGACAAGCTCGCCACCCTCGATGCGGTGGGTCTGGGCTATCTCAAGCTTGGGCAGCCTGCGACCACTTTGTCCGGCGGCGAAGCGCAACGGCTCAAGCTCTCGCTCGAACTGAGCAAACGCCAGCAGGGCGGCACGCTCTACATCCTCGATGAGCCGACCACCGGCCTGCACTGGGTGGACATCCAGAACCTGATGGATCTGCTCTTCCGGCTGCGTGACCAGGGCAACACGGTCATCGTGATCGAGCACAACCTCGACGTGATCAACCTCGCCGACTGGCTGATCGACCTCGGTCCGGGTGGCGGGGCGGACGGCGGAGACCTCGTCTATGCCGGCCCGCGCGAGGGGATCGAAGCCTGCGCGCGCTCGCTCACCGGTGTGGCGCTAAAGAGGTGGGGCACCACTTCCCCCGCGCCCTGAGCGGCCTCAGATGTCGATCACATCCCCGCCCGGACCTCTGGCACCCGGCGGCGGGGCGGGCGGTGGCCGCCTCGGCCCGCGCGGTCCGGAGCCGCGCAGCAGGCCGCTCAGCACGAGGTTGGTGATGCTCACAATCAGGGCGCCCCACAGGGCAGGCCAAAAGCCATCCACATGGAAGCCATTGACCAGCTTCCCGACCCACAGGAACAGCCAGGCATTGATCACCAGCACCCCCAGTCCCATGGTCAGCAGAATGAACGGCAACGTGAACAGCAAAAGGAGCGGACGGAGCACCGCATTGAACAGGCTCAGCAGCAGAACCACGGTCACAAGCGTGGCGGCGTCGTCGCAGCGGATGCCGTCCACCAGCTTCGTCGCCAGCGTCACGCCGAGCGCGAGCACGGCCCACCGCATGAGCAGTCCGGCCAGCGAGGTTTTTCTTTGCAAAGAGAACTTCATGGTTTCCTGAATGGGCAATTTCCGCCCCACTACCGCCCCGGGCAATGAAAATCCTCGTCCTCCAAGACTACCTCCGCAGCGGCGGCACCGAGCGCCAGTCGGTGCTCCTCGCCAATGCCTTTGCCGCCGCCGGCCATCCGACGACCCTGCTCACCTTCCGGCCAGGCGGCACGCTCAACGGCACCGTGGACGCCACTGTCACACGGGCCACGCTGCAACCTTTCGACACGCGATGTTCCTGGTTTGCCCCGAATCTGGTCAGATCTGCCCGGCAACACCGCCCGGAGGTGATTCTGTGCATGGGCCGGATGGCCAACTGCCAGGCCGGGAGACTGCAAAGCCGGCTGCCGGAAACCTACGTCATCGCCACCCTGCGTACCGGAAAAAAACTGCCCTGGCTCTACCGCCGCTCGCTGCGGCAGGTTCGGCATGTCATTGCCAACAGCCAGGCCTCCGCCCGCTGGCTGCATCATCGGCTCGGCTTGCCTGGACAAAAAATTTCCGCCATCCCCAACGCCATCGTATTCCCGGCACCTGCGGCCGGGAGCAATGACGGGAGGGCTGCATCGGCAGAACGGACAATGCTCCGGACCCAGCATCAGGCTGGCCCCGCCACGACCGTGCTGCTTTGCGTGGCAATGTTCCGTCCGGAAAAAAATCACCGGGAACTGCTGCAGATCGCCGCCCGGCTGCCCCGGAACGGTGACTGGCAGCTCTGGCTTGCCGGCGAGGGTGAGACCCGCGCTGGCTGCGCCGCCCTGGTGCAGCAGCTCGGCCTGGCCGACCGGGTAAAATTCCTGGGCTATCAGGCGAACCCCACCCCGCTGTACCATGCCGCCGACGTTGCCGTGCTCTCCTCCCAGTCCGAGTCGCTCCCCAATTTCCTGATTGAGGCCCAGGCCCACGGCCTGCCCGTGGTCGCCTACGATGTCGGCGGGGTGCGCGAATGTTTCCTCCCGGAAAAAACCGGCTGGGCGGTGCCGCCGGGCGATGTCACCGCGTTTGCCGCGGCCCTCGCGCCCTTGCTCGCCGATCCCGCCCGGCGCGCGGCCCTGGCCGCAGGCGCCCGGGCGTTTGCGCACGACGGCTTTGCCCCGGCAAGCCAAATTCGGCGCCACCTCGAATTGTTCACCCGATTGCAACAATTGGCCTGAGCCCGGCGGTTTTCACCGGCGGGCCGAAAAACGCTTGCACCCACCGGCGATTCAAAGTGGTTTCGTTTCTCCATCCGTCTGCGCCACATTTTTTTCAACACACCCATGATCGAATTCACCAAACGCATCCTCTTCGTTGGCTACGGCGCGGTCGCCGAATGCACGCTCCCCATTCTCTTCAAGCACATCAAGGTGCCCGCCAAAAACGTCACCGTGATGGATTTTGAGAACCGGGCGGCGAAGCTGAAACCCTGGACCGAGCGCGGGGTGCGGTTCGTGCGCGACCGGGTGACCGAGGAAAACATGGGGACGCTGCTCGCCAAACATGTCGGCCCCGGCGACCTGCTGATCGATCTCGCGTGGAACATTGACGCCATTGAGATCCTGCAATGGTGCCACGACCACGGGGTGCGTTACATCAACACCTCCACCGAGCTCTGGGACCCTTATGCGGCCGGCCCGAACCAGCACCCGACGGAAAAGACGCTGTACTGGCGGCACATGAACCTGCGCCGCCGCCTCGCGACCTGGAAGGAAAAGGGACCGACCGCGGTCATTGAACACGGGGCGAATCCCGGGCTCATTTCCCACTTTGTGAAACAGGGCCTGATCGACATCGGCCAGAGCCTGATCGCCGACCAGAAGGTCAAGGCCAAAGCCGCCGAGAAAATCACCGAGCTGATCCGGACCCGCCAGTTCAACCAGCTCTCCCGTGCCGTGGGCGTGAAAGTCATCCATTGCTCGGAGCGCGACACCCAGATCACCAACCTGCCGAAGCAGGTGGATGAATTTGTGAACACCTGGAGCATCGAGGGCTTCCGCGAAGAAGGCACCACCACCGCCGAGATGGGCTGGGGCACGCACGAAAAGACCCTGCCCCAACATGCCTTCCGCCACAAGCAAGGGCCGGGCAACCAGATCTGCCTCGCGCGGATGGGCATCAACACCTGGGTGCGCTCGTGGGTGCCGAATTACAACATCCTTGGCATGGTCGTGCGCCACGGCGAAGCCTTCACGATCTCCGACAAGCTCACGGTCTGGGAGGGCAAGAAGGCGGTTTACCGGCCGACCATGCACTACGCCTATTGTCCGTGCGACGAGGCCATCGCCTCGCTTAACGAAATGCGCGGTTACAATTACAAGCTGAACACCAACCAGCGCATCATGAATGACGAGATCACCGGCGGGGCCGACATCCTGGGCGCGTTGCTGATGGGCCATGATTACAACTCGTGGTGGATCGGGTCGGATCTCTCCATCGGGGAATCCCGCCGGCTCGTGCCGCATCAAAACGCCACGACCATGCAGGTCGCGATATCCGTGGTCGCCGCCTCCATGTGGATGATGGAAAATCCGCTGGCTGGCGTCGTCGTGCCCGACGAGCTGCCCCACGATTATATCCTCGGGATCGCCAAACCATATCTGGGCCGCTGGATCTCCACGAAGTCCGACTGGACGCCACTCCAGCAGCGCGACACGACGTTTGACCGCCACCACCAGCCCGATCTTGACCGCAAAGACCCGTGGCAGTTCAAAAACTTCCTGGTGACGGACGCAGGCTGAACCGGCCGCCCCCATGATCCCGCTCAAACGCCTCCAGTCGCTCGCGCGCCAGCACGGCACGCCCCTGTTCGTGATTGACCACGATGCGCTGCGGAAGGCCTACCGCGAATTCCGGCGTTTTCTGCCCCGGGTCCAGGTCTACTATGCCGTGAAGGCGAATCCGGACCCGCTCATCGTCCGGACCTTGTTTGAGGAAGGGGCGAGCTTCGACGTCGCCTCGATGCCGGAATTCATGATTGTGTACGAAAACATCAAGTCCCTGCCCGCGAAAAAGCGGCAGGATTGGATCTGGGACAAAATCATTTACGCCAATCCCACGAAGCCGACGGACACCCTGGAACAGCTCAACCAATACAAACCGCTTGTCACTTTCGACAACCGCGAGGAGATTCACAAAATCAGGCGGCACGCGCCCAATGCCGGCCTGGCGCTGCGTCTCAGGGTGCCGAATACCGGGGCGATGGTGGAACTCTCCTCGAAATTCGGCGCCTCCCCCGGCGAGGCGGTTGACCTGATCCTCGAAGCCGACCGCGTCGGGCTCACGGTCGAGGGCATCAGCTTTCACGTCGGCAGCCAGACGACCAATTTCGACAACTACGTCCAGGCGCTCAGCCTCACGGCCAACATCTTCAAGGAGGCCCGCGACCGCGGCTACACGAAGATGAACCTGCTCGACATCGGCGGCGGTTTCCCCGCCCCTTACGATTCCTCGGTCCGTCCGTTTCGGGAGCTGGCGAAAATCATCAACACCGAGCTCGACCGTCTCTTTCCGCCCGACATCCAGGTGCTGGCCGAGCCGGGCCGTTTCCTCGCCGCGGTCGCCGGCACTTCGGTGGCATCGGTCATCGGCAAGGCGGTGCGCGACAGCAAGACCTGCTATTACATCAACGACGGCGTCTATCATACCTATTCAGGCGTCATTTTTGACCACTGCAAATACCCCGTGCGCGCCTTCAAAAAAGGGCCGACCAGCCTCTGCTCCGTCTTTGGCCCGACCTGCGATGCGCTCGATGTCGTTTCCATGGCGGAAAATCTTCCCGAGCTGGAGCGGGGCGACCTGGTCT
>CAIXIZ010000049.1 GCA_903919625.1 uncultured Verrucomicrobiota bacterium | reverse complement strand
GGGAATCAGCCCCAATGGGATTGAAAGGCGGCGTAAGACCGGCCAATGACAGGCAGGTTTTCAACCCACATTCCCTATGCCCAAAGGCCGGCTTGAAGCGTTCACCGACGGTGTGTTTGCCATCATCATCACCATCATGGTGCTGGAAATGAAAGTGCCGCATGGCGCCGATCTGGCGGCGCTGGCTGGGACCCTGCCGGTGTTTCTCAGCTACGTGTTGAGCTTTGCCTACGTCGGCATCTATTGGAACAATCATCACCATCTTTTTCAGGCGGTGAAACAAATCAACGGGACGGTGTTGTGGGCCAATCTGCACCTGCTGTTCTGGCTCTCCTTATTTCCCTTTGTGACGGGTTGGATGGGCGAAAACCATTCCGCCACCCTGCCCGTCGTGCTGTATGGCGGTGTGCTGATCATGGCGGCGACCGCTTATTTCATCCTCGTGCGGGTCCTGCTCGCCGGACACGGGCCCGAAACCGCCCTCGCCAAGGCCATCGGCGCAGACTTCAAAGGCAAAATCTCCATCGTCATCTACGCCGTCGGCCTGGCCCTTTCCTTTGTCAGCACCTGGCTTGGGGTAACCCTCTACACCGCCGTCGCGCTGCTTTGGCTCTGGCCTGACCGCCGCATTGAAAAAAATCTCCGCCCCCAGCCGGAACCTTAGGCCTGAGCCGGGGCCGCCGGTTTTCGCACCCGCAGGTGGAGAAAATATGCGGTGATCTGGGCGTCCTGTAAAGCGGGACAGACGCGCACAGTTTCATCGTCCGGACATGGTTCTTCGCATTGTTCCAGCTGAAATCCGGCGGCCAGCAGCAGATTGATCCATTGGCTGACGGGGCGGTGAAAACGTGGCACTCGAAACATCGGCAGACGGGCCCGCACCGCCGCTGGCGCCGCCCCGAAGGTCCATTCGTCGATCCGGCCCTTGGCGTCGAGAAAATAGTCCCCCACCTCGATGGCGTAAGTTCGCTGTTCCTCGTCCCGGCAGTTGCGTCGGTGGGGCGGATGAAAACAGGGATGAAGGATGGAAGCTTGCAGCCAGCCGCCGCACCGGAGCACCCGGAAAACCCCGGCCAGCACCAATTCGGTTTCCGGAATGTCCATCAGGCTCATGCAGGCGGTCGCAAAATCAAACGTCCCGTCGGCAAACGGCAGTTCGACCGCGCTGGCTTGCCGATACGTGATGCCCAGCGGAGCCCGCTTCTCCTCGGCCTCGGCATGGCGGATAAAATTCTCCGCAATGTCGATGGCCGTCATGCTGGCTCCCAGCCGCGCCACCTGCCGGGTGTTGTGCCCTTCGCCGCAGCCCAGGTCGAGACCGCGCAACCCGGCCACCGGCGGCAGCATGCGGAGAAATGCCGGGGTGTTGAGCTGGTCGCGATAGATGTCATACCCGGCACGGGCCAGTTTGGTCCAGGCCTCGGCATTGCTATTCCAATATTCTCCCACGGTGAGATGATTCATGCGCCGGCGTATGCTCTGAGACCAAGCGGCTGACGTCAATCTTGCCCCCCTTGCCCTGACCGGGACAGAAAATGGGCCGGATCATTCCGACCCAGGCGGTTCGGCCCACGCCCTGGGGCCGTGCATTGACACGCTGATACCGGGTGCAAGACTTGTACCCCATGCTCAATGAGGTGCCATTTGACCCGGTTCCAGCTGCGATCCAGGAGATTGCCGCCGGACGGCTTGTCATCGTCACTGACGACGAGAGCCGCGAGAACGAAGGTGACCTCATCATGGCCGCCGCCCTGGCCGTGCCGGAGACCGTCAACATGATGATCCGCCATGGCAGCGGCATCGTCTGCGTGCCAACCGTCGAGCCCCAGCTCCGCCGGCTGGGACTTGGGCCGATGGTGGCAGGCAACCGTGAGGCGCACCGCACGGATTTCACTGTGAGCGTTGATGCTGCCGCCGGCATCACCACCGGCATCAGCGCCGCCGACCGCACGCACACCATCCGGCTGCTGGCCGACCCGGTAACCCGCCCGGAACAACTCGTCCAGCCCGGCCATGTGTTCCCGCTGCGCGCCCGGCCCGGCGGCGTGCTGGAGCGCGCCGGCCACACCGAGGCGGCGGTGGATCTGGCGGTGCTGGCCGGGCTGCCCCCTTGCGGCGTGATCTGTGAACTGCTCAACGAGGACGGCACGGTTGCACGCCTGCCGGAACTGGCGGCGTTCAAGGAAAGATTTGGCCTGAAAATGATCTCCATCGCGGCGCTCATCGAGCACCGGCCCCGGCGTGAACAGCTGGTTGAGCGCGTCTGTGCCCGGCCGTTTCCGAGCGAATTTGGTGATTTCACCCTGCATATTTTCCGCAGCAAGCTCGACAACCGGCATCACCTCGCCTTTGCCCACGGGGAGCTCGGCGCCGCACCGACCCTCGTGCGCGTCCACAGTGAAAATCTGCTGAGTGATGTTTTCCGCGCCAAAGGCATGGACAGCCACCGGGCGCTCACTGCCTCCCTGGCGGCTGTCGCCCAGGCGGAATGTGGCGTGGTGCTTTATATGGAGCAAAGCGACGGCGGGCAGGACTCGCTCCGCCGCCTTACCTCGGCTCCCGGCGAATCATCCGCGGCCATGAGCTTCCGGGACTATGGCATTGGCG
>CAIXIZ010000048.1 GCA_903919625.1 uncultured Verrucomicrobiota bacterium | reverse complement strand
TTTCCTTCACGCTACTTTCGCGGCGGGTCCAGCGGCCTCCTGCCCGTTTCCCAGCCGCTGTCACTCGACAGCGGCTTTTTGCTTTGCCCGGCACGGCATGTGCGACAGGCTCTCACCTATCATCAGCGATTTCAGCACCGATCTGGACGGCTGGACATTGGCCGACCACGATCCCAGTTCCACACTGACCTATGTGGCGACCGGCGGCGAGTCCGGCGGCTACATTCAATTCAGCGATGCGGCCCAGGGTTCGAACGACGTTTTTTCGGCCCCGGCCAAATTCCTGGGCAATGACTCGGCCTTTTCCCATGGCACGTTGAGTTTTGCACTCGCTCATAATCAAACCGCCGACGACATCAGCACGTCCCCTCTGGTCATCACTGCTGTGTCGGGTGATACCCTGGCCCTGATTCTCACCGCCCCGGCGACCAGTAACAGCCCGTTTGCCTGGACGGACTACAGCCTCGGCCTTAACCCCAGCACGGGATTTGTTTTTGACGGGGGTACCAACAGCAGCGCCGGTTTTAACCTGAGTGGCGGGTCAGCGGCCACCCAGGCCCAAATTGATGCGGTTCTGGGCAATGTGGCGTCGATTTTTATCCCCGCCGACATGCATACGGGCATCGAGCTGACGGGGTTGGACAATGTGATGCTCACTTCGGCGATACCCGAACCCGCGAACTGGGGACTGCTGGCCGGAGCCGTGACGGCCATGCTGGTGATGTTTCCCCGTCGCTTGACCTGAATAAATAATTCTCCGGATCCGGTTCGCCGGGCAAACCCAGCTGATAGCCCGTCCGCCAGCTTTCCCTCGCGCTGGGCGCGCCCTTCTGCCATGCCTGCCCCTGCATGAACTCAGCCGCTGTCCTGCACAAAATCAAAACCGAGCGGGTCATCGCGCTCATCCGCGCCGATTCGCCGGACGGGCTGCTCGATTGCGCCCGCGCGCTCGCCGCCGGCGGGCTGACCAGCATCGAGCTCACCATGACCACCCCCGGCGCCATTCCGATGCTGAAACAGGCGAGCGCCGAGCTGCCCAATTTTCTTTTCGGGCTCGGCACCGTGCTGGATGCGGCAACGGCGCGCGAGGGCATCGCCGCCGGGGCGAAGTTTATCGTCACCCCGGCCTTTCGCCCGGAGGTGATCAAGACCTGCCGTGAGCTCGGGGTGCCCGTCTTTGGCGGGGCGCTCACGCCGACGGAGATTGTCAACACCTGGGACGCGGGAGCGGATGTGGTAAAAATTTTTCCCGCCGAATTTTTCGGCCCGGCCTACATCAAGTCGGTCAAGGCGCCGTTCCCGCACATCGCGCTGCTGCCCACCGGTGGGGTGAATCCGGAAAACGTGGGCGAATTTTTGCGGGCGGGCGCCTGGGCGACCGCCGCCGGCAGTTCGCTGGTCGAGGCGAAGGCCTTGAAGGAAAAAAACTGGCCGGGCATCACCGCCAGGGCCCGGGCATTTGTCGCCGCCGTGGCGGCGATTGGCTGAGTCTGGCAAAACCGGTGACGCACGATCCGTCCCGGCTCTCCCGAGCCGGGCTACGTTCTTCTTGTAGCCCGCTTCGGGAGAAGCGGGAAGCTGCGGCAAAGGTTGTCATGCTATTTTGCGAACCTCCATAGTTTCAAATCTGACACCGGGATTGCCCTCTTGCCGACGGCGCAATTGCTGATACGACAGACCGGCTGGCGCGGGCTTTGCCGCACCCGGCCCCTACCCTGTCGTGGCCTCTCCTTCATCAACCAACGCCCAGCGCGGGCCAACCAACCGTCATCATGCGCTGGCGGCGGCAGTGGCGCTTTACACCGAGCGCTATGTGCTGTCGGTCGTCTATGTCAGCTTTGCGGTCTATATCGTCTGGGCGGACCACTTCCATGTCCTCGGCTGGGTGGCTTCGGACGGAGCTGATCATCCGACCTTTCCCGATGCCGCCACCGATGTGCTGATGGCCGGGGTGCAGGGATTCATCGGGCTCATGCTGCTGTTTGGGCAACGACCCACCACCACCCCGCAGAATCTGCGGGAATTTCTGGTGCCACTCGCGACGGCCTTTTATTTTCTCGTCTATGACGCGCTCCCGCGGTTCCCCGCCGCCTGGCAGCGGAATCTTTGGCCGACAGAAACCCCCGGCAACTTTTGGGCGATGCATCCGTTGGACGTGGCCGGCCTGCTCCTGGGAGTGCTCGGGGCCGCCATCGCCCTCTGGGGGGTGGTGACCTTGCGGCGCTCCTTCGGGATTTTTGTCTCGGTCCGCGAGGTGGTGCTGCGCGGCCCGTACCGTTTTGTCCGCCATCCGATCTACCTTGGCTATGTGCTCGGTTACGGCGGCTGGGTGCTGCTGGTGCGCACGCCGGCCATCCTGCTCATCGCCACGGTGCATCTGGCGCTGTTTGTCTGGCGGGCGAAATTGGAGGAAGCGCGGCTGGCCGCCCACAGCCCGGCGTACCGGGCGCAGATGAAAAGCACGGGCTTTCTTTTTCCCCGCATTTTTGGCCGCGGCTGAAGGCGAGGATTTCCGGGCGCACGAATTTTCTCGTCGCACTGGAAAAAGTTCCGTTGCTTCGCGGGCATGTCTTTCCGTCATCCCGGGTTCCCCGTTTGTCTTGCGCTCTGGCTCAGCGCCGCGTCACTGCTCCCGGCAGCGGCGCCGAAAAAGGCCGCCCCCGCCGGCACCATCAAGGGCGCGATCGTCATGGACGCATCCAGCGGCAGCATCCTGTACGAAGAAAATGCCGACGAAGTCAGCCCGCCGGCGAGCATGACCAAGCTGATGACGTTTGCCGTGCTCGACGACCTGATCCGGGCCGGCACGATCACCTGGCAGACTCCAGTCACCGTGACCGCCGCCGACTCAAAGATCGGCGGCACGCAGGTTTGGCTCGCGGAGAAGGAAGTGTTTCCCGTCGAGGAACTGGTCTATGCGATGATGATCCAGTCCGCCAATGACGCGGCGTATGCCCTGGCGCATGCGTCGGCGGGCAGTGTCGAGGCGTTCGTCGCGCTGATGAATGCCAAGGCCCATGCGCTCGGCATGAACCACACGATCTTTGTCAGCCCGCATGGTCTCCCGCCGGTCGGACGGAAAGTTGCCAACGGCGATCTGACCACGCCGCGCGACTTTGCCCGGCTCTGCCAATATCTGCTGACGCAGACCGACGTGCTCAAATACACCTCGGTCAAAGAGCGCAAATTTCGGCCCGATTCGCCCACCCATGTCATTGACATGCTCAATCATGACCACCTTCTGGGCGTCCCCGGGGTGGATGGTCTTAAGACCGGCTATACTGAGGCTGCCGGCTACTGCCTCAGCTCGACGGCTGAACGGGCCGGCCGCCGGGTGATTGTCGTGGTCATGGGCGCGCTCGGCCCCGGCGGCCTGCACGACCTGGGCAAATACCGCGACAAAGTCGCCACCGAGCTCATCGAACGCGGTTTCGCCGCCCTGCCCGCCGGCGCAAAATTCACCGGCCCCGCCAGGTCCGCGGCCGGCTCCCCGATCGTGCCGGTCGCCGCGGCGGCCAGTCCGATTGTCCGGGTGAAAACTCCGGCTCCGGCCGATCAGCCGCCGGGTTTGGATTTTCCGATGCCCAATGTTAAGAAATAACCTGACAACCTTTGCCGCAGATTCCCGCTTCTCCCGAAGCGGGCTACCAGGAGCGTGCCTCACCCTGTTTGCAAGACTCAGCAGGTGAAGTTCAGGCGAGGCCGAGATATTCCAGGATGATGACCACCACGCCCAGGACGATGAACAGGCCGCCGAGCATGCCCGCCTCATAGTGCTCGATGTTTTGGAGGCGGCGTTTGAACCGTTCGAACCCATGCAGCGTCAGCCAGGTGAAGAGCAGCATCGCGCCCAATGTCGCGACGGCCAAAATCGCGCAAAACAGAAAAAATCCGTACCAGCCAAACGGCACCCCCGCCAGATAGATGGGCAGAAACGCCTCGCAGGGGGAGAGCGTCAGCATCACGAACAACCCGCCAATGGCCGCCCAGTCGCCCTTGTCGGCCGAGGTCAGGGCGGAAGTTTTCGGCTCCACGTGGCCGGAGGCAGGCGCGTGCCCATGGTGGTGGCCGTCCCCGGCCGCGGGGATTTCCCCGGCGTGCGAATGATCGTGGGAGCAGACGCGGCCGTGCTGCCACTGCCGCCAGCAAAAATACAGGCCGATCGCCACCAGCAACGCACCCACGATCCAGACGAAAACATTCCCGGTCTGCTCATCGAGCTTGAACCCAAACCAGGCGATGGCCAGGCCCAGCAGCGAGTTGGTGAGCACATGGCCCGATCCCGCCAGCAGCACCACCCCCAGCGTCTTTGCCCGGCTCCAATGGCGGGTCCGACCCACGAGCACAAACGGCAGCCAGTGCGAGGGAATCGCCGCGTGACGGAAGGCCGCGAAAAAACCGACGGCCAGGATCGAAGTGAGCATGACAGGGCTCGCAACGGGCGTGGCCAGGGCGGCAAGGTGGCTGGAAAGTGACATGGGCGGCCTGCACCCTAGCAAACCCGTCAAGCCCGGCTCACGACAAATCGTGCTCGTTCCCGGGCGATTTCTCGTTCTGCTAGCGGGACTTTCTCCCATGTCCGATCTGCCCGATCTCCCCGCCGTCCGTTCCTACCTGCTCGGTTTGCAGGATGCCATTTGCGCCGGTTTGGAAGCCGAAGATGGAACGGGGAAATTTCTGACGGATGAATGGACACGCCCCGCCGGCGCCCAGCCCGGCCTCGGTGGCGGCGGTCGCACCCGTATTCTCACGGAAGGCACGGTGTTTGAAAAAGCCGGTGTGGCGTTTTCCCATGTGACGGGCTCCCAGCTCCCGCCCTCCGCGACGGCGCACCGCCCCGAGCTCGCCGGCCGCCCCTGGGAGGCGCTCGGCGTCTCCCTCGTCATCCATCCGCGCAATCCGTATATCCCCACGAGCCACGCTAATGTGCGTTTTTTCTGCGCGGCTCCGGCTGCGACGGACGGGGCCGCCGGTCAGAATCCATCGGCCAAAACCGGGGCGCCCACCTGGTGGTTTGGCGGCGGCTTCGACCTCACGCCCTATTACGGTTTCGAGGAGGATGCCGTACACTGGCACCGCACCGCCCGCGATGCAGTCGCGCCCTTCGGAGCGACGCTGCATCCCCGTTTCAAAAAATGGTGTGACGATTATTTTTTCCTCAAGCACCGCCACGAGCCGCGCGGGATCGGCGGCCTGTTTTTTGACGATTTCAACGAATTGGGGTTTGCCCGGTCATTTGCGCTCCAACGGGCCGTCGGCGACGCCTATCTCCCTGCCTACCGTCCGATTGTCGCCCGCCGCAAGGCCATCCCCTATGGCGAGCGCGAGCGCCGCTTCCAGCTCTACCGGCGCGGGCGCTATGCCGAATTTAACCTGGTCTATGACCGCGGCACGCTCTTCGGGCTGCAAAGCGGCGGCCGCGCGGAATCCATCCTGATGTCGCTCCCGCCGCTCGCGCGCTGGGACTACGGCTTCACCCCCGCGCCCGGCTCGCCCGAGGCAAGGCTGCACGAGGTTTTTCTCCAGCCTCGCGACTGGGCAGGCGAAGGCGATATCCGGGCCTGAGCAGTAAAGTTCCTCGGGGCAACCCCAAGGCATTGCAGCCAAAGGGGCGGTGCTGATCGCCGCCCGGTTTTGTATTGGTTTGGTTGGAGCCAGCCTCGCTGAGGCCGGATCCGGGGTCGGCGACCCCGGCTACATTG
>CAIXIZ010000047.1 GCA_903919625.1 uncultured Verrucomicrobiota bacterium | reverse complement strand
TCACCGTTGCTGCATGGCCAGTACAGACCCGGGTGAGTTTCCTCCACCATGCGTAATTTTGCCCTGCTGCCCCTCTGCCTGTTGGCGGCCCTTCCGTCGCTGCCAGCCCAGCCATCCCCGGCACGCGAACGCATCAACTTCGACGCCGGCTGGCGCTTCATCAAGGACGATCCCGCCGGCATCGGTCCGTCGCTCACCTATGCCGCGCTCAAACCGGCGTTGCTCGCCAGCGCCGGCAGCCCGGATCTTGTCGTCCGGCCCACGGAGGCGAATCCCGGCGCCGAGGTCACTTACGCACAACCCGGCTTCGATGACCGGGCGTGGCGGCAGCTCGACCTGCCGCACGACTGGGGCATTGAGGCGCCGTTCGACCAGGGGCTCCCCGGCGGCACGGGCAAGCTGCCCTACTTTGGCGTCGGTTGGTACCGGAAAACGTTCAACCTCCCGGCGGGCGACGCCGGCCGGAGCGTGTTCCTCGCCGTGGACGGCGCGATGGCCTACGCCTCGGTGTGGCTCAATGGCCGCTATCTCGGCGGCTGGCCCTATGGCTACAACTCGTTCAAAGTGGAACTGACCTCGGCCCTCAAGCCTGGTGCGGACAACGTCCTTGCCATCCGTCTCGACAATCCGAACACCTCCTCGCGCTGGTATCCCGGCGGCGGGATCTATCGCAATGTGTGGCTGGAAACGATGGCGCCGGTGCATGTCGCGCATGGGGGAACCTATGTGACGACGCCGGACGTCACCGCTGGATCCGCCACCGTGAATCTCACCGTCGCGGTCGACAACGCGTCCCCGGCCGCCGCCATGGCCACGGTCCGCACGCAAATTTTCGCGCTGGATGCTGCGGGCCAAATCTCCGGCCGTGCCGTGGCCACGGCGAACGCACCGGAAATTGCCCTGGACCGGAACGGCACCAAGACCGCGGCCCTCACCACGAAAATCTCCAACCCCAAACTCTGGGGCCTGAAATCACCCCAGCTCTACGCCGCCGTCACCACCATCACGCAGAACGGCCGGGTCGTCGACCAAACCACGACCGCCTTTGGCATCCGCACCATCAAATTCGATCCGAACCGCGGTTTTTTCCTCAACGGCGAGCATGTGCTGATCAAGGGGGTGTGCGATCACGCCGACCTCGGGGCGCTCGGCAGCGTTGTCAATGTGCGCGGTCTTGAGCGGCAGATTCAGCTGTTGCAGGAGATGGGCTGCAATGCCATCCGCACGGCGCACGCCATGCCCGCCCCTGAGCTGCTCGACCTGTGCGACCGCCTGGGCATGCTCGTGATGGACGAGTCCTTTGACTGCTGGGAGCGGCAGAAAACCGCCAACGACTACCACCTGCTCTTTCCTGACTGGCATGAGAAGGACCTGCGCGCCGCGGTGCGCCGCGACCGCAACCACCCTTCGGTCATCCTCTGGAGCATTGGTAACGAGGTGGGCGAGCAGGGCTCCCCGCGCGGCCGGGAAATCGGGCTGGAGCTGACAAAAATCGTCCACGCCGAGGATCCGACGCGCATGACCATCACGGCAAACAACCAACGGGCCGTCAGTCTCTCCGGGCTGCCCGCCGACGAGTATGCCTACGGTTTCAATTACGAGCCTTATAACGGCCTTAAATACGCCACTTACCACGCCGAGCAAAACCCCAACGGCGTGATGATTGGCAGCGAAACCGCTTCGGCCCTGAGCTCGCGCGGGTTCTATCTCTTTCCGGTCAGCCTGGACAAAAACGCGGGCACGGATCCCGCCACCTTCCAGGTCAGCTCCTATGATGTGTACGCCGCCCCCTGGGCCAATCTCCCCGATGTCGAGTTCCGCGACCAGGAGCTGAATCCCGCCGTGGCCGGTGAGTTCGTGTGGACAGGTTTCGACTACCTGGGCGAGCCCACGCGCTCCGAGCCCCGGGGCAGCACCACGGGACGCAACGCGACCTCGCGCAGCTCTTACTTCGGCATCATTGACCTCGCCGGCTTCAAGAAAGACCGGTTCTACCTCTATCAGGCGCATTGGCGGCCCGATCTGCCCATGGCGCACCTCGTCCCGCAAAACTGGAACTGGCGGGGCTTCGAGGGCGAAGTCACGCCGGTCCACGTTTACACCACCGGTGACGAGGCCGAGCTTTTTCTCAACGGGGTTTCACAGGGCCGCGTGAAAAAGGTCCCGTTCCAGAGCGCCGATCCTCTCACTGACCCGGTCTATCGCATCCGCTTCGACAACGTCAGATACCAGGGCGGCGAACTGAAGGTCATCGCCTACCGGAACGGGAAGAAATGGGCCGAGGATACGATGAAGACGACCGGTCCCGCCGCAAAGCTCTCGTTGGCGCCCGACCGCGCCACCATCAACGCGGACGGGCAGGACCTCTCTTACGTCACCGTTGCCGTGCAGGATGCCGCCGGACTCACCGTGCCGGACGCGATGAACGCGTTGCATTGCGAAATCACCGGCCCCGGCGAAATCGCCGGCGTGGACAACGGCGACCCCACCAGTCACGCGCTGATGCAGGGCACCAAAGAGGGGAAGGTTTTCTATGGTCTCGCGCTGGTCATCATCCGTTCGAAACCAGGGCAGCGCGGTGCAGTCACACTGCGGGTGCAGTCCGACGGCCTCACCGCCGCGTCGGTTACGATTGCCAAGCATTAAGGTTCAACCCGTTGGGGGCGGCCTTGGCTGGTATCGCAGCCCCGCTTACGATTCAATTCCATTGGGTCTGATTCCCCGAAGCGGGCTTCGGCTTGGTTGGGGTAGGGGCGTCGCTTGACGACGCCCGGATCGGAGGGCGGCGACCAGCACCGCCTCTTGTTGCTACCTTTGTCTGCAATGCCTCGGGGCTTGCCCCGAGGATCTTTACTTCTCATCCAGCCTCCCCATGCCCGCATTGCCTGAAGCGGGCGGCAAGACTCCATTGGACGAGCTTGGGAAATCCGGATCCGGCACACCGGCCCAGATTGCAATATCTGCCCAAAATCCCTTCAATGCTCCCCTTCCTACCAAGCAGGTTCTCGCCCGGCTGTCATTGGCCAAGAAAACCCGTTTCGGTCAGCCACGCCTGGAGCTGCTCCGGCCAATGGGAGACCCCCAGTTCCCGAAACGCCGGGGTGCGACCGGTCATCCCGAAACCGTGACCGCCCTTCAGGTAGATGTGAACCTCGGCCTGGATGCCTTGGGCCTTCAGTTTGGCATAGTAGGCCGGTGTCGCGGCCGCCAGGTTATCATCGTTGGCGACCACCATAAATGTGGCCGGGGTGTTTTTTGGGACGGTCAGGCTTTCCGGCTTGATGGCCGGATAGGCCAGCACGGCAAAGTCCGGCCGGGAGCTCAGGCTGTCAATGGGATCGCCCGGCTTTGGTTCCACCGTGGCAAACTTGGTCTCCGCAAGGGCCGCAATTTCACCGCCGGCCGAAAAACCCACGATCCCCACCCGGTCGGGCTTGATGTGCCATTCCGCGGCCCGGCTGCGCACCAGACGGATCGCACGCTGGGCGTCCGGCAGGGAATGTCCCTCCACCGTATAGGTGGAACCCGGCGCCTTGGCCAGCCGGCTCTTGAGAATAAAAACCGCGACCCCCATCGCATTGAGCCGCTCCGCCACCAGCGAACCCTCCAGATCCATCACGAGATATTGGTGACCGCCACCGGGGCAGACCACCACGGCCGTCCCGTTGGCCTTGTCCTTGGGCGGCAGGAAGACAGTCAAGGAAGGCTGGTGGATGTTGGTCACCCGGTGAAAGCCGTCGGTGCTGGGGTTCCAGGTTTCCGGTGAGATGCTGCCCGCGGAACCAGGGGCTCCGTTTGGCCAAAGCCTGATCTCCGGCTGGGAAAATGAGAGCGAGTCCGCGGCGGTGGCCGAACCCGGGGCGAACAGAAGCCCGGCCGCAACCAGCAGCAGTTTCTGAAAGGGGCGCATGGATCAATCCGTAAGCAAGCCCGGCCTCCCCGTCAACCTGTTCAGTGGCAGGCCGGTTTCTTGCGCTGGCTGCGGGACCATGCACCGTCGCCAAGCCTGCCGCCCCGCCATGACCAGGACGTCTGGCCGCATCCGATTGAACACGATCGGTTTTCTTCGGAAGCGCGAACCCGATGCTGAGCGGGCGGTGGCCTGGCTGCACGGGCAGGGCGGGTTCTGCGACTGCGGGTCAGGATGCTCTGCAAAGCCGATCGGACCGGCGGACCGATATGCGCCGTGGCGCCAACGACGGACTGGGAAACTCCCGGATTCCACTGCGACGGCTTGCGGTGGCCGGCGAAAATGTCACATTGGAGGCATGAGCGACTTTGTCCCCGGCTCCGCCATTACCGATGCCCGCGCGGTCCTCGACCGCATCCACGCCAACATGCGGGTCACCATCAAAGGCAAGGACGAGGTGATCGACCAGGTGCTCGTGTGCCTCGTGGCGGGCGGTCATCTGCTCATCGAGGATTTGCCCGGAGTGGGGAAGACCACGCTCGCCTACTCGCTGGCCCGCTCCATGGACTGCGTGTTCGCCCGGATCCAGTTTACCAGCGACCTGTTGCCCAGCGATGTCACCGGCGTGGGCATCTATGATGAGCACGCGAAGGCGTTTGTGTTCAAGAAAGGCCCGGTGTTTGCCAATGTGGTCCTGGCCGACGAGATCAACCGCGCCACGCCCAAAACGCAGTCCGCCCTGCTCGAGGTGATGGAGCGGGGCAAAGTAAGCGCCGATGGCGGCACGCACACCGCCGGGGCGCCCTTCATGGTGTTTGCCACGCAAAATCCGGTGGACTACGAGGGGACCTTCCCGCTGCCGGAGAGCCAGCTCGACCGGTTTCTCATGCGGCTGCGGATGGGCTACCCGGAAACGGCGGACGAACTGGAAATTCTGCGGGCGGCCCACACGGCGTATGACGCCATCACCCTGGGGCCGGTCGCCTCGCGCGACGAAGTGCTGCGGCTGCAGGCGCTGGCCGGGCAGGTGTACGTCGAGGACTCGGTGCTGGAGTTTCTGCTCCGGATCGTGGCGGCCACCCGCACGGAGACGGAGTTCCGGGCGGGCATCTCGGTGCGCGGCGGGCTGGCGCTGAAACGCGCGGCGCAGGCGCGGGCCTTGTTGCGCGGCCGGGATTTCATCCTGCCCGAGGATGTGCAGGAGCTGGCCGCACCCGTGCTGGCGCACCGGCTCGCGCTCGCCCGGCCCGGCGCGGATGCGCTGGAGGAGCGGCAGGCCGTCTCGGCCGTGCTCAAAAAAATCCTCGCCGCGCTGCCGGTGCCGTGACCGCGCCCGGCCGCGTCATCCTGTCTCCAGCCGTGAACCTGCAACTCCCACCGTCAACATGCCGCTCCAGGAAATGACCGCATCGGCCACCCGGTTCAGCAGACCGGGGAACACCGGGGAGGCGGGGGACAGCCCAAACCAGTGGCGGGGCTTCGGCTGGCGGTACCGGCGGCGGGCGCCGGCCGGGCAACGCTGGCGGTGGGTGCTGTGGTCGCTGCTCCTGCCCTCGCGCGGCCCCCGGGTCTGGCCGACGCTGTCGGGGCTGATGCTCGGCGCCCTGGTCGCAGGCATCGGCCTGGTGGCCTACAACACCGCCAACAACATCCTGTTCATCACCCTGTCGCTGCTGATGGCGTGCCTGCTCCTGAACGTGCTGCTGCAATGGTTTAACTTCCGCGGGATGGCCTGGCGCATGCGGGTCACCCCGGCATGGCGCGTGGGGGTGGAGCACACCGTGCTGGTGGCGGTCCGCAACAGCAAGCGGACGCTGCCGACCTACGCGCTCTGGTTTGATCTGGCCGGAACCAGCCTGACCGGACCAGCGCCCGCGACGACGCCAACACGGATTCCAACCCCACGGGAGCTGTTCTTCGACCGCCCGCGGGGCAAGGAGCCGGCGCAGCCGGCCGGGCGGGTGACCATGAAAGGCAGGCTCGATCCGGGTGAACAGACGGAGGTCGAGTGGCGGTTGCGGCCGGCGCACCGGGGCTTGATGCGGGTGGAACTGGAAACGGTGGGTTCGGTTTTCCCCTTCGGGTTTTTGCAGGTGACCCTGCCGGTCGGCCTGAGCCAGACGGCGCGGGTGTGGCCGGCCGCGACAGACTACCGGATGCTGATGCCTGTCCCGAGCCGGCAGCCGCAACAGGGTGAGCGGCGGGCCCGCAACGGGCCGCGGGGCGGAGATTTGCGGGCCTTGCGCCGTTATGCGCCGGGTGATCCGCAACGTCATGTACACTGGAAGGCGAGCGCCCGGCTGCAGCGCCTGATGGTGCGGGAATTTTCGGCGGAACAGGACAACGGCATCATGCTCTGGCTGCAGACGCCGGCCGAAGTGTGGTCCCGCGCCGGACAATTTGAACTGCTCTGCAGTTTCGCGGCCACGCTGGCCGAGGATTATTACCGCGCCGGCCGGCTGCGGTCCGTGGGCTTCAATGCCGAGGCGGCGATGCCGGTGCGCCACGGGCGCGACCTGGAGGTGTTTTTGGACCGCGTGGCCGAGGTTGCGCCCGTGCCGATTGAAGCGGCCGGGGGCACGGCGGGCGGGGGGAGACGGGGGTTGCTGACGTTCGCTCCGGACGGGGCGAGGGGAGTTCTGGCCTATGTCGACGGCATCAAAACGGCCGCAGCTTGAACTCGCCGAGCTCTACCAGCTCAAGTGGCTGCTGGGCACGCTGCTGGCCTTGCTGTCAGCCTGGACCGTGCCGTACACCGACATCGCGGCATGGGGCTGGCTGGGCCTGATCACGGTGGCGGCCGGGGTGGTGCTCTGGCGGCCCGACTGGACGGCACGGGTGCCACGCCTGGTCCACCGGCTGGCGTTTCCCGTCATCCTGACGCTGACGGTCTGGGACTGCCGGTTGCAAATGGACCGGGTGCTGCCGGCATTGATCCGGCTCACCCTGATGTTGCTGCTGTACCGCATGGTGACCTGGCGGCAACGCCGCGATGATTTGCAGGTGATTGTGCTGGGGCTGTTTCTCGTGGTGGTGGCAGGGGTGCTGTCGGTCTCGGTGGTGTTCGCGGCCCAAATTCTGGTATTTGCCGGCTGCGCCCTGCTGTTCCTGCTGGCGATCACCCTGACGAACGCGGCCGGGGCGGCCGGGCCCCCGCCCACCGGTGTCCGGGTGAGCTGGCTGGCGCTGGCGCACCGCGTGTGTGCCGTGACCAACTGGCGCGTCGCGCTGCAGGCCGGCGGCCTCTTCGGCGGACTGGTGGCGCTCTCGGCCGCGGTTTTTCTCCTGCTGCCGCGATTTGACCTGGCCAACGGGCTGTTTCTTGACCGGGTGATGTCGGGCAAAAGCAAGACCGGGTTCAACGACGAAGTACGGCTGGACAGCGTGACCGACATCCAAAACGACACCGCCATCGCATTTACCGTCGATGTCACCGACCGCGCCCAGGTGCCGGCAACCCTTTACTGGCGGATGCTGGTGCTGGACAGCTACGACAAGGAAACCTTCAGGACTTCCAAAGCCTTGCGGACCAGCCTCCAGACGGTGCGCGTCTCGCCGGTCCGAATGTATCCAGGCAAAGCGGACGTCAAGCCGGATGCCCCCGTCTGGACCTTTTATTTCGAACCCGGAACCAGCCGGTATCTGCCCATGCCGGGAGATTTTTCCGAGATCAACTTTGCCGAGCCGCAGGAATTGCAGCTCAGTTCCCGGATGCGCGTAGTGGCCCTGCCCCGGCCTCCGGCAAAAATGCTCGCCTACCGCCTGGACCGGATCGACCTCACACCGCGGCTGCCCGGGTTGGTGGAGGACGAAGCTCCTGGTGGCAACGGGCCCGCCTATCTGGATCTGTCCGGGATCGAGGCCGCCGACCAGGCGGAACTGAAGCAATGGGCGGACGGTTTGTCCGCGCCGCCGCATAACCCGGCGGAGTTTGCCCGGAGCGCCTGCATCTGGCTCACGCACCGTCATGCCTACGCCCGGCAGTTTGAGCTGGCCGACGAAACCGACGGGCGCAAACGCGACCCCATTTTCCGCTGGCTCGAAGGGACCAGCCCGGGACACTGTGAATTTTTCGCCGGGGCGTTCGTTCTGCTCGCCCGGGCCGAAGGTTACGCGACCCGGATGGTGGTGGGCTTCAAGGGAGGCACGTGGAATCCGTTCAGCGAAAACCTCGTCGTGCGCAACACGAACGCGCACGCCTGGGCCGAAATCTACGATGCGGGCGACCAGGTCTGGCTGCGGGTTGACCCGCTGCTCGGAGCAGATGCCCTGGACGGCGGAGCGGGCAAAATCAGCGGCGAAGCGGTGCTGCGGCTCATCAGCGAGCGGAACCTGGGCGCGCGATTCGACAGCCTGCGCATTTTTTGGTACCGGCGCATTGTCAGCTTCGACCAGGGCGCCCAGGCCGAGCTGGCCCTGGCCGCCCGCGAGCTGTTCGATGCCTATGGACGGCAGCTGAAGGATGGGGTCCGCCATCTCCTGGCCGGACTGGCCGACTGGCTGCGCCATCCCTGGGATCTGCGCCGGTGGTCATACTGGTTGGGCGGGGCGGTGCTGCTGCTGGGCGGAGCCCGCGGTCTGGCCGCAATCAGGCTGGCCTGGCTGCGACAGAGAAAGGGCGATCAGGTCCGCCGGGAGGCCGGCCATTGGCGTGCCAAGCTGGCCGGAACGCCTCCTTCGCCCGAGAAGGCGGAAATCGGCGGCCAACTTGAGCGGCTGCGCTACGGGCCGGCCGCCACCTGGCCAGCCCCAGGTCCGGTGTTTGGCCGTGCCCGGCAGCTGTGGCGTCGGGCCCGCCGGTGAGCCTCCGGCCCGGGTCCGGATCCGGATCAACCGCTGCGAACGAGCAACCGGCGCACCCCCTCGATGGGAGGCTGGTCGAGCGGGGCGAACAGCAGCGAACAACGCGAGGCCAGGGCGGACACCACGACCCGATGGGTGAGAATCGGGCCGCTCAATCCGGTGGGCAGCACATCCAGTGACACACCGGGAAAGAGTTTTGCCACCACTTTGATCGCCAGGTCGAGCAACTCGCCGGTGGACTCCAGCACGATCTGATGCGCGGTGTGGTCGCCTTCCTCGGTGAGCCGCAGGACGGCAGGGGCCAGCGCGGCGATCTGCCGGTTTGGTTCATCGTGGTGGTAAAAAAACCGGGTGATGGCGGCTGCGTCGGCCAGACCGGTGAGGCCGCACAGCATCGGGGCGATGCGGGAGGCGGGCGCCCAGCCTTGCAGTTCCAGCAGGCCGCGGGCGAGCACCCGGCGGCCGAGCTCGTAGGCGCTGCCGGGATCGCCAAACCGCCAGCCGAGACCGCCGGCATAATGAATCGTGTGGTCGGGGGCGCGCGCGGCGACAAACGAGCCCGTGCCACTGTGCAGCACCAGGCCCGGCACGCCGTTGGTCGCGAGCTCCAGCACGGGCCGGGCGTCGTCGAACACGGTGATCTGCCCCAGCCCCTCCAGGGAAAGGGCAAACTCCTTCCAAAAGCCGCGCGCCCCCGCCATGCAGAGCAGCGTGTGGGCAATGGGCGCCGGTGCCTGCGGACGCAGGGCATACAGCGCGTCGGCCACAATCTTGCGGGCGGCCTCGGGGCCGGCGACACTGGGATTGCTGCCCGGGGCGCGATGGCGGGCGACCACATGGTTGGCCAGGTCGAGCAGGATGAACTCGGTTTTGGTGCCGCCGCCATCCACGCCGATTTTGCAGCCGGCGGACGAAGGGGGAAACGGTGAATGGGAGAACTGCACGGGTGCGGACCGGGCGCAGCCTTCAGGCCAGCTGCCGGCTGAGCCGGCCGGCATATTTTTGACCGAGGGCGCGGTTTTGCTCGATGGCCCCGGGAAGATTTTGGCTGCGGAGCAAGGGCGGCACATGGCCATGGGCCGTCAGCCATTCCACCGTGCCGAGCATGAGCCAGTTGAGCACGGAACAGCCGATGAGGGTGCTGGTCGGGCCGGCCCGCACCCCGTCACCGACATCCACGATGGCGTCGCCAGCCACGCCACCGTTATCGAGCACGTGGTCGGCCACCTCGAATAGTTTCTGGCCGGACGGATGCTGTGAAGGGGTGGCGCGGGACATGGCCAGGCAGGTGAGTGCGACCACCGTGAGTTTTTTTTGCCGGGCGTACAGCGCAACCTCGAGGGGTGAACAATTTTTGCCGGAGTTGGAAATGGCGATGAGCACCTCGCCGGCGCGCAGCTGGTGCTGGCGGTCGTAGCGCTCGATGAGCTTCGTGCCATAGCCGGGCAGGTTTTCCACAAAGCCGCCGGTCGGATCGGGGATGGCGGTGACACAGACGAGCCCGCCGGCCCGGCCGATGATTTCCCGCGCAACCACTTCGCTGTGGCCGCTCCCAAAGACATGGATCACCCCGCCCCGCGCGATGTTTTCACCCAGGAGGGGTGCGAGCCGGGCAAGGACGGGAGCGTTGGCCGTCCAGGATCGGGCCAGCAGTTCATTGGCCTGGTGAAAATAAGTTTCGGCGAAAGGCACAGGCTCAGTAGAAAAAGGTGATGCTGATGGAACCGAAGTTATCGGCCTTGACCTGCCCGTCGAACTCCTTGGTGCGAACGGCCTGGCTGTAGGTGAACTGCCAGTGACGCGAACGGAGGCCAAGGCCGCTCTGATAGTCGGTGACGAAATTTTTGCGCGGCACGTGGGCGCTGTTGCGAAAAGAGTTGCCGTCGAGGGTGATGTCGCGCCCGACGGCCCGGCCATCCACCCCGCCAAAGAGGAAGATGCCAAGATTCTGCTGGGTGCTGTTGGAGTCGCCGCTGGGGCGGATGAGGTTGGTGCCGAAGTCGGAGGGAAGGCGCCAGCCGGCGCGCACTTCGAAACCCACATCCACATAGGTAAAAACATTGCCGAGGCTCGCGCCCGCATTCGGGATCAGGTCGGCGCCGAAGCCGTCATGCGCGCCGGCGGTCTGGAAGCGCCACTTGCGCTCATAGGCGAGATTGAGGCCCGGTTCATTGTGAATCTGGTGCGACCAGCCGAGGGCATGCGGCCGGCCGATGAGATCATGGACGCCATTTTGGATTTCCTCGCCCAAGGCATCGGGTCCGACCACCCCGAGGTTGATCTCAAACGCATCAAGCACGCCCCGCGCGAGATCATAGCTCTGGAAGACCGTGCCCACATAGAGCCACGCGGCATACGGACGGTCGGCGGGATTGGGGGTGGCGGTGTGGATGTTGCCCGGCGTGTAAATATTCTGGCCCAGCGAGAAGCCGAGCTTGCAGTCACTGCCCGAAGGGACCAGCGCGTCAAGCTGGGTGGCAACCCAGCGCACGGGCGAAGGCACGGCTGCACCGGTGAAGTTGTGCAGCGGCGCGCTGAGGACGGAAAGCTTGAACCCGTTGGTGTAATACTGGTCGGTGTTGGCGAGATATTTGTCGTTTTCCGT
>CAIXIZ010000046.1 GCA_903919625.1 uncultured Verrucomicrobiota bacterium | reverse complement strand
CCCTAGCGGGTTCGAACCGCTGACCTCCTCAATGCCATTGAGGCGCTCTACCAACTGAGCTAAGAGCCCGTATCCAAACAGAGGGGTCAAAATCGGGCTTTACCTGGCGAAGGCAAGCGGTTTTTTCGTCTCCCTGCCCATCGGCCGGCGACCGTATCTGTCCGGATGCGCAAAGTTACCAGCAGCCGAACGGCCTTGAGGGATGATCAAATCCTGCCAACCCTCATTGCATGCATCCGGCTTTCCAAGCGGTCGAACATCGGCCATGGCCGCTCCCCACTCGGCCGTGGACCTGGCGCCAATCATGGCACGACCTGCTGTTCGCCCATTGGCCGATTCCAGTAACCGTCCTCCGTCCGCTCGTGCCTGCTTCGCTCACCATACAGGAATTTGACGGGACCGCGTGGATTGGCCTCGTCCCCTTCCGGATGACCGGGGTGATGCGCCGCCCGCTCCCCGACCTGCCGTGGGTGTCGGCCTTTCCGGAACTTAATGTCCGCATCTACGTCGAGTGCGAGGGCAAGGCCGGGGTCTGGTTCCTCAGCCTGGATGCGACCAATCCTCTCGCCGTGTGGGTGGCCCGACACTGCTTTCATCTGCCCTATTATTGCGCACGGATGTCGATCACGGAGGATCAGGATGGTTTCAACTATTCGTCCCGTCGGCCGGGCGCAGAGTTTGTGGGCACCTACCGTCCGACGTCCGCGGTATATCAGGCCAGGCCGGGCACGCTCGAACACTGGCTGACGGAGCGCTATTGTCTATATGCCCTCGCACCCGATGGTTCCCTCTGGCGAAACGAGGTGCATCATGTGCCGTGGCCGTTGCAGGGCGCCGAGGCGGAAATTGGCCACAACACGATGTTCGCTTTTCACGGTTTGACCCCCGCCTCCTGCCCTCCCCTGCTGCATTTTTCGCGACGTCTCGACGTGGTGGTGTGGAAGGCGGTCCGGGTCGTCTGACCGGTTTTTCCGCGGAGAGCCTGGCCGGGCAGTGCCGGCCGGTCAAACGGGGTTTCAGCCTTTGGTTTGGGGCGGCAGGTCCATCGCCTCAGCGGTGATTTCCACCATGAAGGTCGAGCCCTGTCCCAGCTTGCTGGCCACCGACAGATCGCCGCCGAGCAGCCGGGCGAGCCGGCGGGAGATCGCCAGTCCCAGCCCGGTGCCGCCGAAGCGGCGTGCAATGGAGCTGTCGGCCTGGGAAAAGGGCTGAAAGAGGCGTGCCACCTTGTCCGCCGCAATGCCGGATCCGGTGTCATGCACCTGGAAGATCAGCCGCCAGCCGCCCTCCCGGAGCCGCTCCGCCGCCACCCCAATCTCGATTTTGCCGGAGGTGGTGAACTTGATCGCATTGGACAGCAGGTTGCTGAGAATCTGCCGCAGCCGCACCGGGTCGCTGCGCACGACGGGAGGAACGTCCGCACCGATTTGCACGCTTAGCGCGATATTTTTTGCCTGTGCAGCCGCCTTGAAGAGCCGGCACAGTTCATACAGCAAGGGCGCGGCCTCCAGCGCGACTTTTTCCACCTCCATGTGGCCGGCCTCGATTTTCGAATAGTCGAGGATGTCGCCGATGAGGGCAATCAGGCTCTGGCCGGTTGTCTCGATCAGTCCGAGATTTTCGCGCTGCTCGTCTGAAAGCGGCTCCTCCCGGGTGAGCTGGGCGAGACCGATGATGCCGCTCAAAGGCGTGCGCACCTCATGGGTCATCACGGCAAGGTAATGGCTCTTGGCGGCATTGGCCGCTTCGGCGGCGTCTTTCGCCCGGTGCAGCTCGTCCTGCATTTCGCGCCGCTGGGTGATGTCCTGAAACGCCACCAGCACGGCGCGCCGGCCGGAAAATTCCACCTTGGCGGCCGACATCAGCACCCAGATGCGCCGCCCGCCCGGCGTGCGCAATCGCACCTCAAAATCGACCACCGGCTGGTCCGCGCTCAGTCCGGCCAGCAGGCGCTCGCGATCCGCCGGATCGTCATAGAAGCCAATCACCGGCTCACCCTCGATGGCCGCGACGGGCGCGGTCATCGCCGCCGCCGCCGAGCGGTTGGCAAACAAGATGCGATGCGTCTCGCCATCGCTCACCGACACCGGAAACGGCGCCAGCTCCACCAGGTCGCGGTATTGTTTTTCGCTCTGGCTCAGCCGGCGGTTCAGCCGCATCAGTGGCAGAGCCCAGCCCAGCAGCGTCAGCGCCACCACCGACACAATGCCAAGCGTCCAGTAGGCCCAGCGGTAGTCGGTCTGCGGATTCGGGTCATACAGAAAACCGTTGAGTGAAAAATCGGCGGGCAGCATCCCAAATTCCGCGTAAGTGTCGGCGATGTGCCGCCACCGGCCGGGGTTCATATGGCCGACCTCAATCAGTTCGGGGTGCATGAGCTGCGCGGTCTGCTCGGCCTCGAAGCGCAACGCCTCGCGCGACTTGCGCGGCGAATAGTCGCGGAGGATGAGATCGGCGGTTTCGTCCGGGTGCGCCAGCGCATAGTCCCAGCCGCGCAGGCTGGCCCGGCGGAACGCGGCCACGCGCGCCGGATGCGCGCGGACCTGCGCTTCGGTGGTGAACAGGTTGTCCCCGTAAAAATCAATTCCGCCCGCGCGTGGGGTAAACTGCAGGTAGTCGAAGCCGGCCTGCTTGAGCTGAAATGTCTCATCGGTCGAGTAGGCCGACATCGCCGCCACCTTGCCGTTGATCAGGTCATGCACGTCAAACGTATGGGGGACGAGCCGGAGTCTGGCCGGATCGACCCCCTCGTCCTTGAAATAGGCAAACAGCTCCGCCGATTGCGCCTCGATCATGACCGGTTTGGTCGCCAACGCCTGCAAATCGTCGGCCCCGGCCGATCTCCGGGCGAGGAGCACGAGCGGCGAATGCTGGTAGATGACCGCAAGCGCCACCACCGGCTTGCCCTTGCCACGCAGCAGCAGCAGCTCCGACGTACCCACGCCAAATTCGGCCTGGCCCGCCAGCACCGCGTCGACCGGGTCGTGGTCCGGTTCCGCCTCGCGCAACCTCACCTCCAGCCCCGCCTCGCGGTAATAGCCCTGCGCCACCGCGGCGTAATAGCCGGCGAACTGAAACTGATGCTTCCATTTAAGCTGCAACGTCACCTGGTCCAGGTTCGCGTCCGGGCGATCCGCCGCCGCCGCCAACGCGGAGCCCAGCACCACCCAGGCGCCCAGCAGGCTGGTGCACATTACCCGGCGCGAGGTGAGGCTTCGTCCAAACATGGCCCGTGCATTCAAGGCAGCGGCCCGCACCCTTCAAGATAAACTGCAGCAGGATTGCCGGCGGTATGGGCTCGGACGTCCGTCTGAACCCGGGGAATGCCATGGCGGCCGCTCATCCTTGCCAAAGGTGTCACTCCCCTTTCACCGGTTCAGTTGTCGTCATGCAGCTTGACCAGCAGGGTGAAGGTGCCGGGTTGAAAGCCGGTGGGCGGAGGTGGCATTGGCGCCATGCGGCGGAAGGCCTCCCGGACGGAACGGTCAAAGTCAGGATTGCCGGAAGACTGGATGATCTGCACATTGGTGACCGAGCCGTCCGCATTCTGCCGGTAAGCCACCAGCGCCTGCAAAAGGTCGCTCAGCCCCTCAGGCTTTTGGTGGGCATCACGCACATGGGATCGGAAGAGGGAATAATACGCCTGGATCTCATTGGTCTGCTCCTGAGTGAGCGCCCTGCCTCCCGCCCCGCCCCGGGTGTTGGCCGGGGAGCCGCCGACCACCCCGCCCGCGATTCCCTGGCCATCGACATGGGTGACCTTCGGCGGGGTCACGGACGCCGGCTTGGTCGCGGCAGGCTTGGTCGCGTTTTGTTTTTCGAATTCCGCCTGCGTAAGACGCTGCTGGGGCACCGGCTTGGCGGGCGATGGCGTGGCCTCGGGCGTGGGCGCAGGTGTGACCACCGGCTTGGAAACAATGGGCCGGGGCGCGCGAGGCGGATTGAATTTTTCGCCGGCGGGGTTGCCGAGCGCCGGAGCGGCGTTGGCGGTGTAATTGTCGCCGGGGCCGGCCACGAGTTCAAAAATATGCGGTGTCTCGCGGACGCGGTTGCGGGCGAACCAGAAACTGAGCAGCACCAGCGCCGCGACCGCACCATGGAGGGTGGCCGAGAGGGCGAAGGCGTTGGGCCAGCGGGCGGTCATGGCAAAGATAAGACGAATCCAGCGGCAGTTCCTTAGTGAGAGGTCTGCGTATCGATGCTGACCTTGTTTAGTTGTTTGTTTTTTTCGAGCTCGCTCCACACGGATGCGATTTGCTGCCCATTGGCCTTGGCATCCCAGCGGAGGCGGAAGACTGGCGGCTTATTCTGCGCCGCAAATGTCGCCAGCGCGCGCGATAACTCAGGTAAGGACATCACCTGACTGCCTAGAATGATGGTGCCATCAGCCTTGATCGTGATGTTTTCAAATTTCTGGTCGGGATCCGGCTTCGACTGCTGGCTGGGCGCAACGATGGGCAGGTTAACCGGGATGGTCTGCTCATGGTTGATGAGCGGGGTGGCGATCATGAAAATGATCAGCAGCGTGAAGCCGAGGTCGATGAGGTTGGTGACATTGAGCTCCGCAATGGGATGCATCTGGCGTGAGCGGCGGAAGGTTCTGGCCATGGGGAAAAGTGTGCAGGCGATTGATTATGGGTTACAGGCAGTTATCAAATGAACGGTTCCGCAGGCGTAGGCTGCAGGCTTGTGGGACTGGGGGGAGAGCCGATGGGCGCTTGCGCAACAACTTCAACCGTTCCTCCAGCATCGCCGGTGTCAGTTTGGATTTAACGGTGTCCGACATGGCAAAAATGAGTTTCAACCGTAAGCTAGCAACCAATCACTTCGATTCCAATTCGATGCGGTCCGCGAGCGAACTCGCATAGTTCTCGAGCTCGGTCACCAGCCGCTTGGTGCTCGCAAGAAGGATATTGTAGCCAAAGAGCGACGGAATCGCGACCACCAGACCGGCGATGGTGGTCATCAGGGCCGCCGAAACCCCGGGAGCGAGCGCCTGGATGCTCGACGCCCCGCCCGGCGCCGCCGCCGCGCTGAATGCCTCCATCACCCCCCAGACCGTGCCAAGCAGACCCAGAAACGGCGCGCCAGATACTATGCTCGCGAGAAATATCATGCTCGACTCATAGCGCAGGGTCTGGCGCGCGAGCGCACGCTGGAGCGCGTTCTCCGTATGTTCGAGCCGGAAACGCGAGGTGTCCGTGCCGCGCTCCTGGCCGATGGCCGCGGCGCGCGCATAGGCCTCGACCGCATCGGCAAACAGATCCGCGTAGGGAATGCTGCGGGACTGGCGAAGCGACTCCGGGCCGTCGAGCAGCGAACGCTCTTCGCGGAGCCGCCGTTCAAAGCTGTGGTTGAGCGCCCGCAGGCGCTGCAGCTCGAAGTGTTTGGCAAACATGATCGTCCAGGCGATGAGGCTGAACACGCCAAGCCCGGCGACGATGATCTGACCGACGATGTCGGTCTGAGCATATTGCTGGACGATGTTGACGGCGAAAAGAGGCGGCATGGTGGGTGCGCGGACGGTTGCCGGCTAGGGTTGCGCGGTTTCGCACAGGCGTTCAACGGAAAACGCCGCAGCGTGTAATTCTGTTTGCCACCTCGCGCTCACGATTTCTTGCTGGGCAACCTCTACCCACCATGTTTCGCGCCCGCGCCCTCCAGGAACTCCGCTCCGCCAACGCCCGCCCCGCCGCCCGTCGCGCCTTCGTCGGCTTCGACGGTTTCGTGGACACCATTGTCACCCCCGTGGCGCAACGCTCCGGTCTGGGGGAAAACTTCACCCCTTTTGCCAGCCTCGCCGACTTCGGCCAGCGCGTCGTCAGCGCGGCCGGCCTGAGCACCAATATTGAGCTCTACCCGCGCCGCGACAAGCTCGGGGGCAACGGCCCCATCCTCGCCAATGCCCTGCTCGCCCAGGGCGCGGCCCTGACCTATGTCGGCACCCTCGGTCATCCGGCGGTGCATCCGGTCTTTGCCGATCTCGCCCGCAAAGCCCGCGTGGTTTCGCTGGCCGATGCGGCGCACACCATCGCAATCGAGTGCGCCGACGGCAAAGTCATGCTCGGGATGATGCGCAGCCTCGATGCCCTCACGCCCGCCTCCATCGCCGCCGCCCTCGGCGGGACAGCCGCCTACCGCGACGCC
Organism: uncultured Verrucomicrobiota bacterium; assembly: GCA_903919625.1. Taxonomy (GTDB): domain Bacteria; phylum Verrucomicrobiota; class Verrucomicrobiia; order Opitutales; family Opitutaceae; genus CAIYUN01. Next base: position 1,320 of record CAIXIZ010000046.1, on the reverse strand, counting down.
CTCGCGGCCGCCGATCTGGTCGCCCTCGTCAACTGGACGATGATCCCGCACATGACGGCGATTTTCACCGACCTGGTGGAAAATATTCTCCCGCGCGTGCCCCTGACCCCGGCCCGGCGTTTTTTCTTCGATCTGGCCGATCCCGAAAAGCGCTCCGCCGATGACCTCCGCACCGCGCTCGGCGGGATCGCCCGCTTTGAGGAATTTGGCCGCGTCACGCTCGGCCTCAACCTCAAGGAGGCCCGCGAAGTCGCCGCCGCACTCGGGCTCCCGCCGGCAGGTGAGGATGCGGCCGGTCTTCGCACCCTCGCCGCCGGCATCCGCCAAAAGCTGAATGTCGCCACCGTGGTGGTCCACCCGCGCGCCTCCGCCGCCTGTGCCACGGCCGACGGGGCGTGGTGTGTCCCTGGTCCGGTGGCCGAGCAGCCGCTGATCACCACCGGCGCAGGCGATCATTTCAACTCCGGCTTCGCCACCGGCCAGTCCATCGGCCTCTCGCCCGAATCATGCCTTGCCCTCGGGGTCTGCACCAGCGGCCATTATGTGCGCACCGCCCTCAGCCCGTCGCTCGCCGATGTCGAAACCTTTCTCGCCAACTGGCGCTGAGTGCTCCACGCTCCCACCATGCCACTCACCTCCAAACCCTCCGGCAAACTCATCTCCTTCGAAGGCTCCGAGGGCAGCGGCAAGTCCACCCAGATGGCCCGCCTGGCCAGCCGCCTCCAGACCGGCGGCCGCAGCGTGCTCACCACCCGCGAGCCCGGCGGCACCGAGATCGGCGAACAGGTCCGCAACATCCTCGTCCATAATCTGCGCGGCGACGAAATGACGCCTGAGACCGAGCTGCTGCTGTTTGCCGCCTCCCGCGCCCAGCACGTCCGCGAGCTCATCGCCCCGAACCTCACCAAAGGGGTGATTGTGCTGTGCGACCGCTTTCTCGATTCCAGCACGGTCTATCAGGGCGTGGCGCGCAACCTGGCCGCCGACCCGGTCAGCCAGATCAACCGGTTTGCCGTGGGCAATGTGATGCCCAATCTCACCTTCATCCTCGATGTGCCGACCAAGGTCAGCCTGGCGCGCATCCGGCAGCGGGCCTCCGATCTGCCAGATCGGATGGAGCGCGAAAACATCGATTTCTACGAAAAAGTCCGCTCCGGCTACCTGCTGCTCGCGAAAAGCATGCCGGAACGGGTGATTGTGATCGACGGCACGCAAACCGAGGCCGCCGTGGAGAAAAAAATCTGGGCCGCGGTACAGAAGATATTAAAAACCTGAGCCGCTGGCTGGCGTCATAATGTTCGTATCAGCCAATTACTGCTG
>CAIXIZ010000045.1 GCA_903919625.1 uncultured Verrucomicrobiota bacterium | reverse complement strand
CGGTGTCATGCTCACACCCGGCGGACCGAGTGTGCTTGAGTTCAACACCCGGTTCGGCGACCCCGAGACCCAGGCCGTGCTCCCCCGCCTCGCCACCGATGTGCTCGCACTTCTCTGGGCCGCCGCGGGCGGGAGGCTGGCTGGATTTGAGCTGTCGGTGCGTCCCGAACATGCGCTCTGTGTCGTCATCGCGGCCCAAGGTTATCCCGGCCATTATTCCAAAGGTGATGTCATCACCCTTCCTGACCCGGCATCGCTGCCCCCCTCGGCATTCATCTACCATGCCGGTACCGCGCAAAACTCCGCCGGACAGGTCGTGACCAATGGCGGACGGGTGCTTGGGGTGACGGCGCTTGCCCCCACGCTCCGCGCCGCCGCCGACTGCGCCTATGCCGTCTGCAACCAGGTCGGGTGCGCCTCCAAATATTTCCGCCGCGACATCGGGGCCAAACAGCTCAACCGCTCCCCGCATGCATCGTAAATTTTTCATTTTTCTGGCGGTTTTTATTTTGGGCGCGCGACTGGCCGCCGCTGGGCTGCCCGAACTCGGCGAGGGCCTTGCCTACCTGTGCCCGGCTGACCCGGTGGCCGACCTGAGGCTCTTCGCCGGGCGGATCCCCGTCGGTCCGCTGGTGCTCGATCTTCGCCGCGTCACCTTCACGGCCGAAGACAGCCGGGCCTGGCTCGCCGCCCTGCCTGGCCTGCCTGCGGGCAAAACCATCTGCATTGTCCTGATCTCGCCCACGACTCCGCCCGACCTGCTCGCCCGCTTTGCGGCCGGACTGCCCGGCTGCCTCACCATTGGCCGCGTGGCGAACGGCTGTCATCCCGATGTGGCCGTCGCCACCACGGCCGACGCCGAACAACGCGCCATCGCGGCGTATGCCGCCGGCACGCCCCTGGCCACGCTCATCGCCGCTGCCTCCGACAAACCCCGCCACGACGAGGCCGAACTCGCCAAGGATCATGCCGCCGGCAAAACCCCCGCCGGCGAAGCCGATTCCCCCGCCGCCGTTGCGCTCAAGCCGCCCCAGGCCGGTCCGGCCTTTGACGCCGTCCTCCAGCGGGCGGTGCAAGTCCACCGCGGCCTGCTCGCGCTCGGCCGGCTGCCGCCAAACCGGCCGTAGCATCAGCGGCGCCCGCCGGCGCACCGCGTCTCCCTCACAAATCTTTGTCGGTCACCGCTCCCTCGGAGGCGCTGGTGACATGGCTGGCGTACTTGGCCAGGACGCCGCGGGTTTCCTTCGGCTTTTTTGGCTTCCAGGCCTTTTTGCGCGCGGCGATTTCTTTGGCAGGGAGGGCGAGCGTGAGCTCGTTTTTCACCGCGTCAATGATGATGGGGTCGCCATTCCTGATGAGCGCGATGGGGCCGCCAATCGCGGCCTCGGGCGTGATATGGCCGACCACAAAGCCATGGCTGCCGCCGCTGAAACGTCCGTCGGTGATCAGCGCAACCGTTTTCCCGAGGCCTTTGCCCATGATGGCGCTCGTGGGTGAAAGCATTTCCCGCATGCCGGGTCCGCCGACCGGCCCCTCGTTGCGGATGACCATCACATGGCCGGGTTTTACCCGTCCGTCGAGGATGGCTTTCAGCGCGGTTTCTTCCGATTCAAAGGTGATGGCCAGGCCGGAAAACGTGAGGCCCTCTTTGCCCGTGACTTTGGCCACGGCGCCGTCGGGGGCCAGATTGCCATAGAGAATGCGGAGATGGCTGTCGGGCTTGATGGGATGGGAGAGGGGGCGGACCACATCCTGGCTGGCCGGGTAGGGCGCGACGTTTTTCAAATTGTCCGCGACAGTTTTGCCGGTGACGGTCAGGCAGCCGCCGTGCAGCAGGCCGGCGTCCAGGAGCATTTTCATCAGCGGCGGGAGACCGCCGATGCGGGAGAGGTGGGCCATGCCGTATTTGCCCGAAGGTTTGAGATCGGCGAGGACGGGGACGCGCTTCCCGACCCGGGTGAAATCGTCGATCGTCAGCCTGACCTGGGCCGTGTGGGCCAGCGCCAGGAGATGGAGCACCGCATTGGTCGATCCGCCGAGGGCGATGACCACGGTGATGGCGTTCTCAAAGGCTTTTTTCGTCAGGATGTCGCGCGGGCGGATGCCGGCCTTGAGCAGCGCGAGTGCGGCCTCGCCGGCCCGGCGGCAGTCCTCCCTTTTCTCGGTGCTGATGGCGATTTGGGCGGAACTGTTGGGGAGGCTCATGCCGAGCGCTTCAATCGCGGAAGCCATGGTGTTGGCCGTGTACAT
>CAIXIZ010000044.1 GCA_903919625.1 uncultured Verrucomicrobiota bacterium | reverse complement strand
CCGTGACGCGGCCCGGATCGAGTTGGTTGGGATCGAGGCCGAATGCGGAAAATTTGACCCATTTTTCGAGCGCCAGCTGTTGTTCGGCGGTGGGCTGCGTCCGGTCCGCCGGGGGCATGATGTGGGAGCGGGTGTTCTTAAGCACTTTGAGCCACAGGTCGGGATTCTTCAAAATCTGATCTTCGGTTGTGAGCTTGTCGAACGCGACCCCGGCCCGGCTTTCGCCATCGCCATGGCAGGCGTAGCAACGCTCTTCCAGAATGGGGTGGATGACCGTGTGGGCTTCTGTGAGACCGGCGTTTGCCGAGGCGGCCGCAGGAGCTGGGGGGGGAGCCTTGGCGGGCGCGGGAGAAACACCGGCCAGTACACAGAGCAGGAGCGCGGACATGCAAAGCCGGCCCAGCAACAGGCGCGGCGGCTCAGCAACTATACGACGGGGCAGAGGTTCCATAAATGTTTAAATTCCTGCTATATTCCTAGATGTCAATTGACGGGTGGTTGATCGGAGTGGGGTAGGGGCGTTGCTGGACGACGCCCGGATCGGAGGGCGGCGACCAGCACCGCCCCTACAATCGGCGGCAATGACCCGGAGTTACTCATCAACTGTAACGGTCAGATCAATATCCGTCGCACGAGGCATATCAGTCCGCTTTCACCGCACGGAGCAGGCCCAGTTTGTAGGGCAAGGCGCCGTAGTCGCCCCGGTTTTCGGCATCGCCAATGCCCTGATAGAGGAACATCAGGTTGTTGGGGTCGAGGACCATGCGCTCATCGTTGGTCTCGCGGATCATTTCGCCATGGCTGACCTGTCCCGACCACGGTTGGACGCCATCCGCAAAGGACAGGTTGGCCTTGCCGGCAAACGGCTGCTGCACGGTGTCAAACCCTTGCACCGGATACCACTCGCCATCCAGTTTGTCCGCCACGTAGGCCCGGTAATACCGGCCGGCCCCCTGCGCTTCCACGCAGGTCAGGTATTTGTCGGTGCCCTTTATTTTATAGGTAAAACCGGCCTCGAAGACCGTCTGTCTCGTGCCGCGCATCGCCACTACGGGGTTGCTGAAGCCTTTCGGGAAGTCGGCGTAGGTCGTCCGGCTGCGATAGAAATTCCCGTCATCGCCGGTGAAAAACAAATACATATAGTCCCCGTCGCCGATAAAATGAAAATCAATCGGCAGGCCGGGCATGGGCGTGCCCTGGGCAAAGAACGGCGCGGGCTTGGTCCAGGAGTTGGGATCGCCCGGGGTCACGCTGGTGCAGAATACGGGAGGCTGGGTCTGAAAGGTGAAATACCATTTCTTCTGCGGCGTAAAATAGAACATCTCCGGCGCGCACTTGTAGCCGGTGAAGTTCGGGTTGGTGTCCATGTAAAACAGCGGGGCCTGGGGCGCGTCTTTCCAGTCGGCAAAGCTCACATGGATCATGTTGAACGTGTTGTTCGACTTGGGACTGGTCATGTGGGCCGTCGCATAGATTTCCCAGCGGCCATCGATCAAGGAGATGGTCGGATCCTTGATGGACTGCAGGGTATGGGTGGCATCGTTGATGGGAATGACCAGCGGGGCAGTGGAAACCCACTTCAGGGGTTTGCCGAGCAGGCCGGGCAGAGTGTTGGGGATGGCCGCGTGGATCTCCGGCAGGGGGCCAAGATCGACCGGAGCACGGCCACGGCCGCCACCCCGCGCGCCGAGGGTGGCAAACTGCGCCTTCTGGGCGTCGCTGAGCAGGGCGGCGATTCTGGCGCTGGCTTCAGTTCGGACCGTGTTGGCCTTGGTCTGGGCGTCGGTAACATCGGCCAGGGCCTTGGTCTGCGCGTCGAGAATCGGGGTAATCTGACTTGCCTGCGCGTCGGTGAGGGCGAGCGCGGCCTTGAGCATGTCGAGCGTGGGCAGCGGGCCGGGAGCCGGGGCGAAGGCAGTCTGGGCCAGGGCGGCGGGCGGGACGGCGACGACGGCCAGCAGCGTGGCGGCGAGAATGCGGGGCAGGAAGAGTTTGGTCATGGAGAGTTCCATTGGGGTGTCGGAGCAGTAAACGGGGTGGTTGAAAGGCAAAGCAGTCCTGGCGGCAGCAGATCCAGATACAGAGTATTTAATCCAATGCCAGCAATACGAAAGGGAGGTAAAGCAAAGATTCCCGGAGCAGGCTCCGGGGCATGACAGGCAATGGCAGCAACAAGGGGCGG
>CAIXIZ010000043.1 GCA_903919625.1 uncultured Verrucomicrobiota bacterium | reverse complement strand
GTCGCGAACTCGCGGTCCCAGTCATAGGAGAAGCCGAGCGCCTTGATCTGCCGCTTGAAATTCGCGATGTTGGCGGCGGTGTTCGCCGCCGGGTGGGTGCCGGTTTTCACCGCATGCTGCTCGGCGGGCAGGCCGAACGCGTCCCAGCCGATGGGATGCAGCACATTGAACCCCCTTCGCCCGTTTGTAACGGGCCACGATGTCGGTCGCCGTGTAGCCCTCCGGGTGGCCGATATGCAGCCCTGCGCCGGACGGGTAGGGGAACATGTCGAGGATGTAATATTTTGGCCGGACGCCGCCGGTTTCGGCCCGGAACGTGTGCTGCGCCTCCCAAATTGTCTGCCAATGGGGCTCGATTTGAGTGAAGTCGTATTCGGTGCAGGCGGTGGGCATCGGGAGAAAACACCCATGATGGGCGCACCGGGGGCCGGGCGTCAATGGCGCGGGCGGGCGGGGTGCCTCCCCGCTTTTTTGCAAACCGGCTTGTCATCCGGCCCAAAGTGGCGATTGCTTTTCCGCGTGCGTTTCCTCTGCCTTCTCCTCGCCCTGCCCCTTGCCGTCTCAGCCGCTGTCTCGCGTGGGTTTACCCGGCTGCAGGACGCGGTCGTCCGCATCGACGTCAAGGAAACCACCCTTGAAACCGGCGTGAAGCGCCTGACCGGCGGCATCGCCTCCGGCGTCATCCTATCCGACGACGGCCTGATTCTCACCAACGCCCATGTGGCGAGCCCGCGTTCCGTTGAGATCATCATCACCCTGTCCAGCCTGGAGCGGGTCAACGCCACCCTGGTGGGCTGGGATCATTGGACCGACCTCGCGTTGCTCCGGCTCGACCTGGCCGAGGTGAAACGGCGCAGCCTCAAGTTTGCCCATGCGGATTTGGGCGATTCGGACGGCCTCTTTCCGGGCGAGACGGTGTTGGCCGTTGGCACGCCTTACGGACTTTCGCGCACGGTCACGCGTGGCATCATTTCCAACAACCGGCGCTGGTTTGAGGACGATACCGGGGTCGACGGCTACGAGACCGGCGCGTTCAACACCTGGCTGCAGACCGACGCCGCGATCAACCCCGGCAATTCCGGCGGCCCGCTGGTGACCGAGGACGGACTGGTCATCGGCATCAACACCCGGGGGTACATCGGGGCCGACAGCCTGGCCTTCGCCATCCCGATCAATGTGGCCAAGCGCGTCATCGCCGGCCTCAAACGCGACGGCGTCATCACGCGGAGCTATCTCGGCCTCGTGTTTTCGCCCTTGGTCGACCTGGAAAAGCATTACGCGCTCAAACAGAACACCGGGGTGCTGATCAGCAATGTCGAGACCGGTTCGCCGGCGGCGAAAGCCGGGCTGCGGCCCGAGGATGTCGTCCTCGCGGTTGACGGGATGGCGGTGGACGGCCGTTTTCCTGAACAGCTTCCGCCCATCCAGGATCTGATCGCGAGCAAGACGGTGGGGGTCCCGGTGAAGCTCACCGTCAAACGCGGTGAGCAGCAGAGCGACTACCAGGTCGTCACCGAGAAACTGGAAAGTCACCAGGGCGAGGAATGGGCCTTTGAGAAATGGGGCATCAGTGTGCGCAAGGTCTCCCGGGCCTATGCGCGCGAGCATCAGCTGCCGGATGAGACCGGCCTGCTGGTGGTCGGTACCCAGTCCGGGTTTCCCGCCGCCGTCGCCGGCCTTGGTCGTGGTGAGATCATCACCACGATCAACCATGAGCCGATCATCACGCTGGAGGTGGCCAAAAAACAGTACGACGCCTTTGTCCTCAACCCCGGTCCCGTGCTCGTCGAGGCGCAGCAAAATCACGCCGTCTCACTCCATGTTTTGAAACCGAAACCATGAAATTCCCCTCCCTTTGCCCTGTCGTTGGCCGTGGTGCTCTCCTGGTCACCCTTCTATGGGGAGCTGGCCGCCTCGCCGCCGCCGACCTGCCGGCGCTCTGGAAAGAGCGGGTCAAGTCGGTCGTGGCCGTCGAGTTTTTCACCGAGACCGAGCTCGACCGCCGGCCCTCGGTGGTGTTCGGCATCGTGGCCGACCAGGCCGGCGATATCGCCCTCCCGCCGGGGGTGATCAACCCGCGCGTGACTGCCAAACAGCTGAAAGATTTTCGCGTCTACCTGCCGGGTGAACCGGTCGGCAACTACGCCCATGCCGACTACGTCGGCGAAGACAATCTCAGCAGCTGGAACTTTATCCGGGTTGAGGAAAAGCTGCGCCCGCAGCTGACGCCGATCACGGCCTTCGCCAAGGCCGGCGCGGGCGAACCGGCGATGGCGGAGGAGGTGTGGGGTATCGGTCTGCGGGGCAAGGATGAGGATTTTCTGCCTTATCTGCTCACCGCCAGGATCGGAATGTTGCAGTCGCTGCCAGAGCGCACGGGGATTGCGCTGTCCGAGGTGGCTGCTCCAGGCCTGCCCGTATTTAATCAGGATGGCGCCTTGGCCGGGGTGGCGGTGGGCGGATTCGGTTCCAGCTACATCCAATACAGCGGCCGCGGCGGTGGCACGCCGGTGATGCTCATGAATGTCGAGGAGAGCCGCGTCTTTCAGCTGACGGGCGCGGTCCTGCCCTGGTTTTCCCGGGTGCCGGCCAAGCCCGACGGCCGCCCGATCCCTTGGTTTGGCGCCTATGGCCTGGAGCCGATCGATCCGGAGGTCGCCACGATGCTCAAGCTGGACAACCAGGCTGGCTGCGTCGTCAGCCAGGTGTTGGAGGGCAGCCCGGCCGAGGGGGCGGGCCTCAAGGAGCGCGATGTGCTCGTGGCCATCGACGGCAAACCGTTGCCACGCCTCAAACCCGACCGGGTGGTGGTGGACTACTTCGAGCGTGAGATCGACCGGCGCGCTCCGGGT
>CAIXIZ010000042.1 GCA_903919625.1 uncultured Verrucomicrobiota bacterium | reverse complement strand
GAGGGTCAGCGTCGCCTCCAGCAGGGGGTGGTCAAAAGCTCGTTTTTTGAGGGGTTGGTACATGGGGAAGATGGGTTTAATATTTGCGCAGGGCCCGCAGCTTGGCGGTACGGCTGCGGGGATTGACGGCGCACTCGTCCTCGCCGGGGGTGACCGGACGGCGCGTGAGCGGCTCGGCGAATTTTTCCCGCAAATCCTGCGGCCGATAGTCGGCGGCGCTCTCCGGCTGGCCGCAGAGGCGGCGGAAAAAATGCTTCACCGGACGGTCTTCCAGGGAGTGGAAACTGATCACCGCGAGTGCCCCGCCAGCCTTCAGCCGGGCAAAGGCCGCGGGCAATGCGCGTTCCAGGGCACCGAGCTCGTCATTGACCGCGATGCGGATGCCCTGAAAGGTCCGGGTGGCCGGGTGAATCTTTGAGGCAAAACGGTCGCGCGGCGGAATGGCATCGGCAATCAGCGCGGCCAGTGACTGAGTGCGGGCCAACGCCGTGGTGCCGCGCGCCGCGCGCAGGGCACGGACCACCCGCCGCCAGTTTTTCTCCTCACCGGATTCGCGCACAGCGTGAACCAGCATTTCCTCCGTGGCGGTTTCCAGCCAAAGTGCGGCCGGAACCCCGTTCCGCGGATCCATGCGCATGTCGGCCGGTGCGTCCTGGCGGAACGAAAAACCACGGGCCGGATCGTCGAGCTGGAAGGATGAAACACCCAGGTCGAACAGGATGCCATCGAACAGGCCCAGTTCCATTCCGCCCAAACGGCCAAAGTCGGCGGCAATGAACTCGAAGCGGCCGGGAAATTCATCCGTCATCTTCGCCGCCCGTTCCTGGGCGGCGGGATCGCGGTCGAGCGCCACGAGCCGCGCCCCCGGGGCCGCACCGAGGATTGCCCGGGCATGCCCGCCGTCACCATAGGTGCAATCCAGGTACCGTCCGTCGTCGTGCGGGGCGAGGAAGGCCACCGTCTCACGCAGCAACACGGGCAGGTGGCCGGGAGTCATGGTGACAGAGGCCGGATCAGTTGGCGTGAGGCACAGCATCGGAAGCCCTCCGGAGCAGGTGATCACCGGCACAGCCGGCCGCCAGGGCATTTTCAACCATGAGCCGGCGCAGCGCGAAACTGACCCGCACACCGGGCGAGACGGCGTGAAACTGCCGTCTGCCCCACCCACCCAGGGTCTGGAGCAGCGGCAGGTGGGAGGAAAATAATTTTATGTCGGGGTGCATAAATCAGATTCCCAGCCGGCGCATCTGTTCGTCATCGCCCTCGCCAGCCGCCGAGCGGTCCATCTCGGTCCAACGCGCGGGACTGTAGACATTGAATTTGGTCAGCGAGCCGACGAGCACGGCGTCTTTGGTGATGCCGGCGTGACGGAGCAATTTTTCGCTGAGGCTGACCCGGCCCTGCTTGTCGAAGGAGAATGACTGTGTCCTGGAAAAATAGCGGGCGGCGAATTCCTGCCCGGCCCGGTCGCTCAGCGCGATCAGCGCAACCTTGGCCCGGAGTTTTTCCACTTCGGCGGGCGGCAGCACCGCAATTGACCCACCTGCCTGTGGGGTCGCCAAAAACGTGTCGCTCTCGCCGTGCGCATCCCGCCACGCCGAAGGAATCGTCAGACGATTCTTCTCGTCCAACGTGTGCGTGTAATCGCCCGTATAATGGGCTGTGCCGGGTTTGGTCATTGCGGGAAAAGGGCCGTGCGCCCCACCATGCCCCTTTTTAACCCATTTTAACCCCCGACCGTCAAGGGAAATTGCAGAGAAAATCGAGAAACTTATTCACAACGCGAGGCGGCGGATTACGCTTGGATTGTGGCGCCCCAGAATGGCCTGTCACCCTTGGCCTGCGCCCGAAAATGCCCGTTCAGCTCCGCCAGGTAAAGGCGTGGCAGAGCGCCACCCCCACGGCATCTGCCTCGTCGCTGGCCAGGGCGCGCCCATGGCCGAGCAGGGCCATCACCGTCCGCGCCATCTGCTCCTTGCTCGCCCGGCCGTTGCCCACCACCGCCTGCTTCACCCGGAGCGGCGGATACTCAAAAATTTCCCGGTCGGCCAGCGCCGCGGCCGCGATGGCCGCGCCGCGCGCCGCGCCGAGGATCTGTGCCGTCTGGATGTTTTGCACAAAAATGGTCTGCTCCAGCGCAACGTGCCGCACAGCGGCGCCGTCCAGCAAAGCCGCCACCGCCCGGTGGATTTCCCCCAGGGCATAGGCCATGGTACGCTTCGCCGGCACCTTCACCGTCTGGCAGCGCAACAGCAAAGGGGTCCGGCCGGGGACGAACTCGAGCAGGGCGAGCCCGGTGCCACGCAACGAGGGGTCGATGCCGAGCACCCGCCCGGCAAAGGCCGTCCGCAAGGCCGGCGCGGAGCCATCCCCGGCACGGGGCACGGACGCCAGCCGGCCTTCGAGCTTCGCCTTCCACATCTGCCGGACGTTCATGCGGGGCATGGCGGGATCGGCTGTATCAGGATTTCAACTCCGGAGCGGTGAGCGGACGGACGGCCTCTTCCACCAGCCGCGGTTCCACGATTTTTTTCTCACTCCCCCCTCCCAGTTTTTCCAGCTTGCGGCCCGTCACCAGCACCTGGCTTTCGGCCTGGTAGACCGTGCTGTTGTACGCGACCACCGCCTGGCCCAGCCGCTGGCCGAGCTCGTCGAGGCTTTTGGCGACCGCGGCGACCCGCTCGTGCAGTTCCAAACCAAGCCGGCGGATGTCGTCCGCGTTTTTAGAGAGCGCCTCCTGCTTCCAGCCGTAGGCGGCGGCCTTGAGCAGCGCGATCAGCGTCGCCGGCGAAGCCAGGATGACGCCGACACTCGTGCCGCGCTCAAACAGGTCCGGCTCGTAACGCAACGCCGCGCTGTAAAACGCCTCGCCCGGAATGAACAGCACGACGAATTCGGGCGCCGGGGAGATATTCTTCCAATAGGCTTTGTTGCCCAGCGCGTCGATATGGCCGCGTACGGCCCGCGCGTGTTCGGCAAATTTGGCCTTGCGCACGGTTTCGTCACCCGCCTCGAGCGCCTCGAGAAACGCCTGCATCGGCGCCTTGGCGTCGACCGCGATGGATTTGCCGCCGGGCAGGCGGATGATCATGTCGGGCCGGAATTCGCCCGCGGCTTGCTGCTGGCTGAAGTCCACGTTTTCGACCATGCCGGCGAGCTCAACGACGCGCTGAAGCTGGAGCTCGCCCCAGCGGCCGGCCGTGCTGGTGGAGCGGAGCGAGCGCGAGAGCTTGGTGGTCTCGGCCTGGAGCGTGGCGCTGGTGGTAGCGAGGCCCTTGAGCTGCTCGGAGAGCGAGCCGTAGGCCTCCTT